>JAGWTK010000390.1 GCA_028876035.1 Bacteroidota bacterium | reverse complement strand
TAGTCCGGGTTTGTACGGCAGCTTCCCCCTGGTCGATTACTGCCATGGTTATGCGATGCTGGTATTTGGAAAATCGCTCATCAATGACCAGAAAGGCGAAGCATACCTGGCCATGAAGCAGGCGGTAGATCAACAGGTTCCTTCGACCTGTCACTAGCGCTAGTCTTTCTTCACGAAAACAATACGGGCACGATCGTTTTTGTAAATCTGTTCCTGGAATTTCACGAGCTCCTGGTAATCCGTTGGTGGGAAATGAGCGGCATGGCGTTCCAGCATCCGGTAATAAGTAATTTGCTCTCCTTCTACTTTGCAACTGCTCTTGTATTTGCCGAAGCGACTGTCGAGCGACAGCGGAGCGGGCATTGATTCCGGGCTGTAACCAGCGGGGATTTTGATGACAATGGAATCAATATCGCGATAGGAATCACTGAATACAATATCAAATTTGCGTACTGAATCGGGTGAAAACCGGGTGGCAGTTCTGTTGAACAGGTTCGGAGCCACAAAAAAGCGTTTGCCGGTAACGCTTGCATAGCCCGCGGATAATACATGTAAGTCTTCTTTTACGGTGGGAGCCTTGCCTTTCTCCTCTTCGTAATTGCTTTTTTCTACCTGGTAAGTGGGCAGGTTAAGCGCCTCGTTCAGGTATTTTTCGCGCCAGTCTTTACTCACTTCGAACATCAGCTGGTGCGGCGTTTCCATTTGGGTACCGCTGAAGCGCGTGTGCACCTGCGCATCCAGGTTTCCTTCTGCGTCGATGCTGGCGTTTACGGTACGATACTGCACATTGTCATCAACGGCATAGCGGGTGGTGTTAACAATATGACCGCCGTTTTCATCAATCAGGATCGCTTTGCGATCACCGGTGAATTCCCCCTGGTAGCCAGCGGGCACGGTTTGACTGGTGCATTCCAGCCACATGGTATCTTTTTCCATCGGCACACAGGCGACCACGTGGTTACCCTGGAGGCTGGGAAAGTCATCGAGCAGTGGGCGGGCGTGGGTTCCGCTGGTAATGACCACATAACGGGCAGGCACACCCGCTTCTTTGAGCAGTGACACCATATAGTTCGACAACGCTTTACAGTCGCCATATCTTTTGGTGGCAACGTATTTTGCATCAAACGGCTGCCATCCACCGATGCCCAGCTGTACGCTGATATACCGGGTGTTTTTTTGCAGAAATTCGTACAGCACTTCGGCCTTTTTGCGCCGGTCGCTGATACCATCCGTGAGTGCATGAACCCTTGCCTTCACATCATCGGGCAACTGATCACGGCCGCGGGTAAGTTCATAAATAAACTTTCCGAATCCTTCCCAGGTAGACATATCGCCCTTGTACCCTTCCAGTTCAAATTGTGAAGGTGCAAAATAGACGCGGGGTGTAAGCTCGCTGAAAGGCGGCGCATACCGTTCCGAAACAATCGCCGGCAGGTTGCTCACTTGCCAGGTATAGATTTTCTTGTCCTTTTCCGCAGTAATCACCGGCTCTACCCTGCAATTCGACGCACGATACCTCACCTGGTAGTCACTGGGAGCGATGATGATATATTTACTGGAGACAGCTGAAATAAAAGGTGCATCAAGCGGCGTCCATGATGGAAAATGAAACAACCCATCGAGATCGTCCTCTTCTTCGTACTCTACGGTGTAAGGATAGGTGCGGTAATAAAAATTGTGGTGCTTATAACGGCTGTCCACCATCAGGCTCTCATCGTCGTTTCCGCTCATATCCTGCATGTCTTTCTTCTTTACATGCTTCAGCTCTTTTCCAAATGCATCGTATAATCTTGCATCGATGGAATTAATATCATTGAACTTGTCGTACTCGCTTACATAACCGGCATATTTAGCCGCAGTTTCATTAAGGATGGTATAGGCTCGCCTGGTTTTCATGCTGGCCTTGCCGGGAGATTTTATTTCCAGGATGGTTTCATCCACCCTAACTACCATATCTGCGTTCTTACGCAAAGAGTCGGGAATTAACAGCACACTATAGCTCTGTGCAGCCAGGCTGCCGGAAATCATCATCAGTGCAATAACCAGGATTTTCATATCAGGATTTCTTTTTGAGCACGATCGACTCGGCTTGCTTTTTTACAATAAACGAAAAGAACTCACGCAGCCCCTGGTAATCGTCGGGCGTAAAATTGGCTTTGTTCAGCCGCACGCGTGAACGCAACATTATAGCATCGTCTGATTTCTGCACGAGGTATTCGAAATAGCCTTCGTCCGTATTGAACGCGAACCGCACCGATTTCGGCACTTCTTCTACCGCCCAGCCCTTGGGAACGTCCATATTGAAAATATAAGTTTCGTCGAGCGTAAACGGCATTTCAACCGGGTATTTTCTTTCGGCCGACTTAAACGGATTCTCTTTATAGCCTTCTGTAAGCATGGGATTAAAATACCAGATGTTTTCATCGCTGTTGGGTTTGAAGGCGAAGTCGTAATGTACCGAAGCAGGCATATCCGGTTGTTTCAGCGAGTCGATGCCCGGGTCAACCACAGTAATTTCGAAAGGAAAAGATGTTTTCAATTTTTTGAAATAGCCCGATGCATCACCTTTCAACTCCTCGCGCAGCAACAGTGACTCGTTGTAGCCGAGGTCTGTCTTCAACGTGCCGGTGAGACCTTCCTTTTCATCATTGGCAATAAACACTGAAGTTATTTTTGCTTCCTTCAATGAATCCGCTTCAAAGTACACCGGGATAGCGGCGTCTTTGGTGATGATTCGTGCATGGCCGTTGTAGCATTGAGGACCAAGGCGGCCAAAACCATTATACGGACTGCTTGCATCCAAATCATACGTTTTGCCATCTATCTTGGCCCGGCAAATGACATAGTTGAACCTTTGCAGCAGGGGATATAATTCGCTTGTAAAACCGTTGCCGCGGGTGCTTAGGGTAACGGGATCAGCCTCAATGTTTTCGTGGTGCAGCATGGCTACCAGCATCAGGTTGATATCGGCGACACTGCCGCTGTGTTTTTTCCAGGCGTCTTTCAGATTGGTATCAATCCACAGCTCCGCGTGATCCGTACAGGTAATATGGTCGCGCAGAAAAGCGAATATCTTCTGTGCCTTTTCCAGCTTGGTAGCAGCGCCGGCGGTGGCCACTTTCAAGTCGTCATCCAACCAGCCGTTGTTTTTGGACAGGGGCGCGCCGAAGTAATCGTTTTCCATCAATTGCTTGCCAAGCAGGCTCCAGTTGCCCATGTAATCGTGCGGCATGGTTTGCCATTCGAACTGATGGCTGGATAACTGGAATTGGAGACCCGCCACATAGTTCATTATGGATGATGTATATTTCTCTGGTTTGAGCGCAGGAACATTATGCACTATCCAGGTACGGGCCTGCACCCTTGATTCGAAATTCGCCGCATCGTTTCTGTCGGCCCCTCCGGGAATAACTACGCGAAAACGGGACGTGTACGATTCGGTTTTCAACTCCGGTTCAAAATAACCCTGGCCAATGGTAACGTAGCGGAAAAACTCAGGAATATCTACTTCATAGGAACTGTACAGGCAGGGGTATTCCGACTGGAAATACCAGGAACGGAGGTTTCTGATAAAATCGGACCTGACGGTATAGGTATACTCAATGATGGAGCCTTCTTTAACAGCGGGCATGGTAAACTTCCGCTGCACAAGGTTTTTAGAAAGCTTATCCTTAAAAATATTAGCCGACTCCAGTTTTGTCGCTACTACCTGCCCGTTTTCCAGGTTATAGGTGAATGCCTTAAGATCATCCAGTTTTTCTTCCCCGCTTCCATCGTCAGTGGTCGAAAGGGATATTTTAACCTGGGATGCATCAAAGCCCTGTTTGTTGAGGATCTTGATACGTGTGGTACGCTTATAGATAAGCGAGAACCATCCTTTGTTACTTCCCTCAAAAGATGAATTGCCGATATCAGCAATTACGACAGCAGCAGCACCTGAATCAAATGGCTGTTTGATTTCAAAGTCGGCAGCGGTAATTTTTCCAAATTTAACAGGCGGTTTTTCCTGGGCGTGGAGCGGAAAAGAGGCCAGCAAGCACAAGCAGGCTGCGAGCAAAGAATAAGGTTTCATTGCGTTCGAGGGTTTAGTACGCTAAAAGTAAGACAATTACCTGCTAACCTGTTAATTGGCCAAACCGGGTTTTCACCCTGTTGTTCAGATAATGTTCCTGATCAATTTAGCAAACGGGTATTAACAAAAAATATTTTAGAAGTGCATAAATCAGCGCGCAATCACGCTGGCTACTTTTTCTTTTTAAAAACGATCTGCTCGG
>JAGWTK010000389.1 GCA_028876035.1 Bacteroidota bacterium | reverse complement strand
TTCCCGGCTAAAGAGGGTAGCGGAAGGATTTCTTCCCGGGTTGTTCAATGCTGCCAGTACATCGTCTTTCAGAATTTTTCCGCCGGTGCCCGAGGGGGTGATACTGGATGGGTTTACTTTTTTATCAGCGATGATGGCAGATGCTACCGGTGTGGCTTTGATAGCCGGATCCGCTGCAGGTTTGACAGCTGCAGGGGTTTCTGTTTTTACAGCACTTGCTTTCGCAGGGTCTGCGGCGGGTGTTGCTTTGGCTGCTGATTCGGGTTTCGCAGCGGTTTCATCGAGGGAAGCCAGGACATCACCAATTTTAAGCGTATCACCTTCCTTTGCTGTTGTTTTTAAAACGCCGGCTTTTTCTGCATTTACTTCAAAAGTTGCTTTTTCACTTTCCAGTTCCGCAATCACTTCGTCGCGATCTACATAATCTCCATCTTTTTTCACCCATTTGAGTAATGTAACCTCGCTGATAGATTCACCAACTGTTGGAACTTTAATATCGATCATAAATCTTTTCGCCTTTTAGTTGCCCGAAATTACCGATTTCGCCAGATCCGGTTGATTATTTCGGTTGGTTTGGGAATGGAGTTTGTCTGTTTAATTAAATCGAAAATGCTGTTTCGATGATTTCGGCCTGTTCCTGCTGGTGCACTTTGTTGTAACCCGTAGCTGTTGAGGCACTGGGCTGTCGGCTTATAACACCATAATTGATGCTCTTCAGGTTCATCTGCAGGAAGGAGGCGGCGCCCATATTGAGCGGCTCTTCCTGTACCCAGAACCAGGTGGCATGGTTGTATTTTGCATAAAGTGCTTCCAGTTGTTTTACCGGCAAGGGGTAGAGTTGCTCCATCCGCACAATCGCTGTGTCTTTCCGGTTTTCTTTCTGCTGCCGGTCGGCCAGGTCAAAATAAATCTTGCCGCTGCAGAACAATACTTTCTTCACCTGCTGTGCATCGCTCACGAACGTGTCATCCAGCACTTCTTTAAATCCACCTTGTGTGAATGCGTCTTTCGATGAATAGGTGCCTGGGTGGCGAAGATTGGCCTTGGGTGAAAAATTAATCAGGGGTTTACGGAACGGCCATTTTACCTGGCGGCGCAACAGGTGGAAGAAGTTGGCGGCGGTGGTTACATTGGTAACTACCATATTCAACTCCGCGCAGAGCTGCAGGAATCTTTCCATGCGCGCGCTGCTGTGTTCCGGTCCCTGTCCTTCGTAGCCATGCGGCAGTAACAAAGTGACACCGTTCATTCGGTTCCATTTCTGTTCGCCGGCGGCAATGAACTGGTCGATCATGGTTTGTGCGCCGTTGCAGAAATCCCCAAACTGTGCTTCCCAAAGCACCAGTGCATTCGGGTTGGCGAGCGCATACCCGTATTCGAATCCGAGTACGCCGTATTCGCTGAGCAATGAATTATAAATTCTGAATTGTCCTTTTGCACCATCCAACCGGCTCAGGCGGTTGTAGGCCTTGTCGGTTTCTTCATCGCGCAGCACGGCGTGGCGGTGAGAGAAGGTGCCGCGACGTACGTCTTGTCCGCTCATGCGCACATCATGCCCTTCCAGCAACAAACTGGCATATGCCATGAGTTCACCGGTGGCCCAGTCGGCCTTTCCCTCGTCTTTATACAATTTGATTTTGTCCTGGATAATCTTCTCCACTTTTTTGAGTGGTTTGAAATCAGCGGGCCATGACATCAAGGCATCGAATATTTTTTGAAAATCGGTTTCGCTGATAGCAGTGACAGGCGAATGGTCGAAATCTTCTCCTGTTGCACGGCGAAGACTTTTCCAGAAAAGCTCGGGTTGCTGGTAATGATAGGGGAGGGGATTTTGTTTCACTTCGTCGAGTCTTTCCTGCAAATCTGCCCAAAACTTTTTCTCCATTTCTTTGGCCAGATCTTTTGCGTCCGCTTCCCCGTTTTCAAGTAAATAGTTGGTATATACCTCGCGTGGATTCGGGTGTTTATCGATCAGTGCATAGAGATGAGGCTGTGTGAATTTCGGGTCATCGCCTTCGTTGTGTCCATGGCGGCGGTAGCAAACCATGTCGATGAAAACATCTGCATTGAATTCCTGGCGGTAGCGGGTAGCAATCTCCACACATTTTACCACCGCTTCTGCATCGTCTCCGTTCACATGCAGCACAGGCGCATGTACGGCAGATGCAAGGGAGGTACAGTAGTCGGAGCTGCGGGCATCATCGAAATCGGTGGTGAACCCGATTTGGTTATTGATGACGAAATGAATCGTGCCACCCGTAAGATATCCATCCAGTTCACACATCTGCAATACTTCGTATACAATGCCTTGTCCGGCTACCGATGCATCACCATGGATCAGTATTGGTAAAATTTTATCGTAATCACTGTTGTAGAGTACATCTGCCTTGGCCCTTGCAAAACCTACTACCACCGGATCTACTGCTTCGAGGTGAGAAGGATTGGGCATTAATTTAAGGTGGATGGTTTTACCGTTGGGCGTCTGGAGTTCACTACCGTAACCCATATGGTATTTCACATCGCCACTACCCATGGTTTGGTCCATTTTGGCGGTGCCTTCGAATTCACTGAAGATTTGCTCATAGGTTTTACCCATGATATTAGCGAGCACATTCAAACGCCCCCGATGTGCCATACCAATAACAACTTCCTGCACATTGTGATCCGCTGCGGTGTTGATGATGGCGTCCAGTCCGGCGATGGTTGTTTCGCCGCCTTCGAGTGAGAAGCGTTTTTGTCCCACGTATTTTGTGTGCAGGAATTTCTCAAACATTACGCCCTGGTTCAGTTTTTCCAGGATGCGTTTTTTTTGCTGCAGCGGCATCGGTTCCAGGAACTTTTTCTCGATTTCGTTGGTTAGCCAATCGACCTTTTTCTGGTCGCTGATGTATTTGAATTCTATGCCTACATGGGAAGCATACCATTTTTCGAGGTGATCGTAGATGTTACGGAGGGTGGTGGTGCCCAGGCCGATCAGGCTGCCTGCGCGGAATTCTTTGTCAAAATCGGCTTCGGTAAAGCCATAAAAAGCAAGTCCGATATTGGCGCCGCGATCCCGGCGGCGGCGGATGGGGTTGGTTTTTGCGAGCAGATGGCCCTTGTTGCGGTAGCCCAATATCATCCGGTAGGCGCGGATCTCGTGCATCCAGTCTCCCGAAACCGCGCTGGATTCGGTGGAAGAGGGGGCGCTGCTGCCATTACCATTTTTATAGCCAAGGGCAAAATCGAAGCCTTCAAAAAATTTTTTAAACTCAGGGTCTACGCTGCCGGGGTCCTTGCTGTAGTCCTGGTACAAGCTTTCAATAAACTGTGGATGTGAACTGGTTATGTACGAAAAATCCTTCATGAGGAAATAGAATTTTAGCGGGGCACAAATATCGGTTAAAATCGTGAACCTTACCAGCAATGTCCTTTATCGCGGCTGCGTTGGCTTACCGGGTGAGGCAGGAAGGCTGAACAACTTGCCAGCCACAATTTTTTTCGTAAAAAATCGGAGGATTGTTTCGTTTTTAACCGCATTCCCCTACCTTTGCCGTCCTAAATTTTGAGAACACATGGCTAATCATAAGGCTACCCAAAAAGATGTGCGCCAGGCAAGCAAACGCCGCGAACGGAATAAATATTATGGAAAGACCACCCGTAATGCCATTCGTGATCTGCGGGCTACGAAAGAGCAAAAAGAAGCCGGCGATTCAATGCCGAAAGTAGCATCTATGATCGATAAGCTGGCAAAAAAGGGTATCATCCACAAAAACAAAGCGGCCAACCTGAAGAGAAAGCTGGCTAAGAAAGTGAACGGCCTCGCCAAATAATTAACAGTACTTTTTACATAACTTGAAGCATTCCGCCTGGGCGGGATGCTTTTTTTTTAGTTTTAAAGCAATAACCAAACCTGTTTCGATGAAATACCGGCTGCATTACCTCACGATCGCAGCGCTGCTAATGGCTTTTTGCGGTCATGCGCAGCGCGACAGTATCCGGCGTTACCTCGACGATGGATACCGGCTTACCAACCGCGCGCATGCACTGTTCGGTGGAATCCAGATAAAGGTGGACGAGGGGTGGAGATTGTACGTGCTTTATCCGGATGCCAGCTTGTTGTTACAAATGACTTTCAAAGACAAGAACCTGCGCATTAAGGACGGCACCTTTGCAGTGTACTACCAAAACAAAGCAGTATCCCAATCGGGCAATTTTGCAAACAACCTGCTGGATGGTGAATGGAGGACCTGGTATCAAAACAAACAGCCAAAGCAACAAGGGCAGTTAAAGTTGGGACTGCTGGTGGGTGT
>JAGWTK010000388.1 GCA_028876035.1 Bacteroidota bacterium | reverse complement strand
TTAGTCTTTAGTCCTTAGTCGTTAGTGAGTAGTGGATTGTCTTTGTGTTGTCCTGAAAAAAGTAGACAATATTATTACTATTATTACTTTTTCTTTTTTTGCTTCTTTTTTTCTTTTAGTATCCACAGTTTAATTGTGGATTTCTGTTGTAATTCCTGATTTTAACGGCTTTCACGCAGCCTTGTGGACCTGCATGGGTGTGCGTAAATCCAGTGACCAGTGCAATCTTTGTTCATTGTAGATGCTGACAGCTTCTTTTACCGACTTGTAGGCCATTTTAAAATCTGCAAACGTTTCATCCAGCAAAAACTCCTGCTTTAGAATACCGTTGAGCCTTTCAGCCATCGCGTTCTCATAGCAATGGTTTTGCTCGGTCATACTGATCTTCATTCTGGCTTTCTGGGCCAGTTTCACATAAGCGCCGCAGCAGTATTGGATGCCACGGTCTGAATGATGGATAGCACCCCGCGTATCCGGACTTTGCTTTATTGTCATTTTCATCGCCCGCATAGCCCCTTCTATTCCCAGGCTAGGCGATAAATCCCAGCCTGTTATTACCCTCGAGTACGCATCCATCTGCAAAAACAAGTATATAAACTTGCTACCTGCACGCAAATAGGTGATATCGCTGACGTATGCCTGGTGTGGTTTGCTTATAACCGCATCCTTCAGCCTGTTCTTATACTTGTGGAACCGATGATAAGAATCAGTCGTTTTGACAAACCGCCTCTTCCTTTTCACCAGCATATCATTTGCACGCAAGGCAACAAAAAACTTGTCGCGCCCCATCGCCACCGGCAGTTCTTTCAGCGACCCTTTTATCATCTGGTATATCTTCTTACCACCTGTTTTGGATTGACTGCGTCGTATCGGCTGGACGAGCTTGCGGACACTTTCATTTGCGTCCAATACTACCCGCTCCGATTTAGCAGACTTGTAATACGCCGCCCGGCTATACCCAAAAAAACTACTCAGTTTTTGGAGCGACCCTTTTTTTTCGCTGTGGAGCTTGCCAATGACTGCTGTCCGAAATTTTTTTTTACATCCGTCTGGTAATGTTCGTTCACCATCTCAATAACGGTTGCCAACGCTGTCTTTTCCAGCGTCGCATCTGCCAACGCAAGCTTTAGCCGCTTGTTTTCTGCTTCCAGCTCTTTGAGCCGGTCTTTTTCTCCTTTCATCTCTACCCTTACAATTTTACTTAACAAATGGTTCTTGCCGAAAGACCGAAGCCAGCTTTGAACAGTACTGCCTCCTTTGATACCATACCGTCGCCGGGCTACACTCACTGTTAACCCCTCTTCTTCGATCTCACGTACAACTTTCTGCTTAAAACTAATACTGTAACGCGTAATTAATGCCCTTTGTACTGCCATCTTTCCTGAATTTTAGGTTCAAAATCTGTCAACCTATCTCAGGACATGACACCTTGTTTAAACACCCCTTACCCCTTACCCCTCACCTCTCCCCTCTTACTACTCAAAAGTAATTCGCCTTCAACTGAAGTCCGGTCCCCTCCTCAAGTCCGCACATCAAGTTCATATTCTGCACCGCCTGTCCGCTCGCGCCTTTGAGCAGGTTATCGATGGCGCTGTGTACAACGAGTTTGTCGCCCTGTTGCTCGAGTTGAATAACAGCTTTGTTGGTATTCACTACCTGCTTTAAAAAAATCGGTTCACGGGTAACGGTGGTAAATGGATGTTCTTTATAAAATGCTTCGAAACGTTGGTACAATTGATCGATGTTTTCAGTGCAGGTGATCGTGGAGCTGATAAAAATACCCCTTGTGAAATCGCCGCGCCAGGGAACGAAATTGAGTTGTCCGCCCGGAGTTGCAGGGAAAGAATCCTGCAACAGGTGCAACGATTGCTGAATTTCATTCAGGTGCTGATGGTTTAGTGTTTTATAGGCCTGGATATTCGCTGCCCTCCAGCTAAAATGGGAGGTGGCGCTCAGCGATTGCCCGGCACCGGTAGATCCTGTGATGCCGGTAGTGTAAATATCATTTAACAAACCTGCTTTTGCCAATGGAAGGAGACCAAGCTGAATCGCCGTGGCGAAACATCCGGGATTCGCAACACTGGTAGCGGTTTTGATGGCGACGCGGTTCAATTCGGGCAGTCCGTATACAAAATGCCGGTCGAACTGCTGTGCATTGGCTGCAAGGCGAAAATCCTGCGATAAATCGATCATCTTCACATTCGGTGCAACAGGGTTGGCAGCCAGAAACTTTTTTGCATCGCCATGTCCCACACACAGGAACAATACATCGATATCGTTGTGCAATGCATCTGAAAACAGCCAGTCGGTTTCACCTACCAAATCCTGGTGCACACTATGCACAGGTTTACCCGCATTGCTTTTGCTGTTGATGAATGCCAGTTCAATGTGCGGATGATTCACCAGCAAGCGAATCAATTCGCCCCCGGTATAACCCGCACCGCCGATGATGCCTACGCGTATTTTGCTCATGCTAGGTCCAGTTGATGCGGTCATTGTTCGTTGATGGTTGTGAACTCAGCACAAACTCCAGCGCAACGGCCGCATGATTGATAATCCGGTGTTTTACTCCGGCTGGTATATGAAACCCTTCTCCTGCCCGAACGACAGATCCCTTGCCTTCTACCTCGAATACCGCTTCGCCTTGCAGGATATAGAAAAACTGTTGTGCTTTCTCATGATAATGCAGCAGCTCGGCAGTGCCCGGCGGCATCCGCTCCAGCTTTACAGAGAGATCGGGTGTATCTGCCAGAATCCAACCCTCGCACCCATTACCCCATTGGTAATACCCTGCACCGGTATGGACGCTCACCCTACTCATTTCACATTGTCTTTCACCTGGTGATAGATCATGGTTTGATTGCCGAATATCTTGCTGAAGCCGCGCACATCTTCGCCCGACCATCCGTTGTTCATCTCACCGTATTTACCAAACTTACTGCTCATCAAATCAAATGCTGATTCGATTCCGGTTACCTGGAACCGGTAACGCTGCAGCACTACAAATGCTTTGCCCGTTACTTGCTGCTGACTGCTGATAAAAAACGCTTCGATATCACGCATCACCGGGTCAAGGATTTGTCCCTCGTGCATCCAGTTACCATAAAACTGTGCCAGTTGATCCTTCCATTGCAGCTGCCATTTCGTGAGCACATGTTTCTCCAGTGCGTGGTGGGCCTTCAGAATGATCATTGGTGCAGCCGCTTCAAATCCTACGCGGCCCTTGATTCCAATAATCGTATCGCCCACGTGAATATCGCGGCCGATACCGTAAGGCCCGGCGATCGACTGCAGGTGCTGGATGGCTGCGGAAGGATGTTCAAAATCTTGTCCGTTCACGGTATACAGTTCCCCTTTCCTGAAACCTAGTTCTACTTTTTCTGAACCCGATTTTGTGACCTGTGTTGGCCAGGCTTCTTCGGGCAGCATACCATTGCTCTGCAGGGTTTCTTTTCCGCCCACGCTGGTTCCCCACAACCCCTTATTAATAGAGTACACCGCTTTTTCAAAATTCATCTGCACGCCCTTCTCCTTGAGATAAGCGATCTCGGCTTCGCGGCTTAGTTTCAAATCGCGTATGGGTGTAATGATTTCTACTCCGGGTATCATGATATTAAAGATCATGTCGAACCTCACCTGGTCGTTTCCGGCTCCGGTACTTCCGTGTGCAACCGCTTCAGCGCCCAGTTTTTTCACATGTTCAGCGATGTGCAGGGCCTGGCTGAGGCGTTCTGCGCTTACACTTAAAGGATAGGTATTATTCTTAAGGCAGTTTCCGAAGATCAGGTATTTGATGATCGACTCATAATAGCTCCATACCGCATTTACGGTCGTATGCGTTTTCACGCCCAGCCGATAGGCGTGCTCTTCGATTTTTTTCAGTTCATCTTCCGAAAAACCGCCTGTGTTAACAATCACCGAGTGCACTTCAAAGCCGCGATCGTCTTTCAGGTATTTTGCACAATAAGTCGTGTCCAGACCGCCGCTGAATCCTAAAACAAGTTTTTTTGCCATGGGAGAGAGAATTGAAATTAGAGATTGAACAGGTATTGCAGAATCGTGCGTGCTTTTGGTTTGGCGCCTGCTGCAGCCTGCGCTGAAAAATCTTTGCGCGTGAGCCATTGCAGCAGTTTGCTCTGTTTGATTTTCATGAATCGTTCGTACAGACGGGAATGGGCTGAAAAATCTTCCGCTGTTTTCGCCGGTTCAGGATGATCTTTTGGATCATACAGCATCGCCGTACACATGCAGTTCTTTCTATCCTTGCTCATGAGGATATCATAATTCACACAGCTTTTGCAGCCGGCCCAGAATG
>JAGWTK010000387.1 GCA_028876035.1 Bacteroidota bacterium | reverse complement strand
AATGGCATTTTGAACAGTAATTATATTTCATTTTCTACTTCTTATCATAAAGGGCTTGATGAAGATGGTTATCACCAGCTTGGATTTGGATTCCAGGGCACCTATGCATCCAAACGCCTCGATGGTACCCAATTGAAATTTGAAAATGAGCTGGCGCTCGACGGCACCTGGACCCTACCGAGCAACGAACCGGTGGATGGAAGATCAGTGAACGTAAATTATTTCGACTTCAACGCGGGCCTGCTGTACAATGGATCGACCGACGGTACTAACAACTATTATATCGGTGCGTCGATGTACCATATCAACCGCCCGAAAGAAACGTTTTTTGGCAGCGGCTATTATACCCTCAATCCCCGCCTGACGGTTCATGGCGGCGGTTATTTTAAAGTGGGTGAAACCACTACTCTGCACCTGACGGCCTTGTACAGCCAACAGGCAGGCGCACACGAAACCGTGCTGGGTGGCGCTGTGGCATTCAACCTAAATAACGACGAAACAGAAAACCCCACTTCGTTCTATGCCGGGAGCTGGGTACGTTTTAATGATGCGATCATCCCGTATGTAGGATTGGAATGGAATGATTTCCGGTTTGGTTTTACCTATGATGTCAATTATTCGAGTTTGAAGGTCGGTTCGCAGAGTCGGGGTGGTATCGAAGTTTCGCTTATCTACATTAAGAAACCACCCACCGGCCGCAAAGGCATTCCTTGTCCGAAGTTTTAATGGATCTGGCATTTAAAGAATCTCTTTACTAAAAAGTAGCGGGGTTCGGTGTACGAAGCCCGCGGGCTTCGAGGCGATCTATCTAAAAAAATCACCGGACAACCGTCCTTGTATCGTCTATTCAGTCACTGCAACAAACTCTTTTTCGCTTTTAGCGATAGCAATGGTCGCAACCCCGTTACCAATAATATTGGTGATGGCTCTTGCCTCGCTCATGAACTTGTCCACGCCCACGAGGAATGCCAGTCCTTCCACCGGAATCCGATGAATCGC
This sequence comes from Bacteroidota bacterium, assembly GCA_028876035.1. Classification (GTDB taxonomy): domain Bacteria; phylum Bacteroidota; class Bacteroidia; order Chitinophagales; family Chitinophagaceae; genus JACMLD01. The sequence continues at coordinate 3,328 of JAGWTK010000387.1, read as the reverse complement.
TGTGAGCGTTGATGCCAGCACAATAAATCCAGAACCCGTTACACCCGCCGCACCTTTTGACGTAAGCATCAGCATACCAATGATGCTGATAATTTCACCCCAGGTAAGATGAACATTGTAGAGCTGCGCCAGAAAAATAACGGCCATGGAAAGGTAAATAGAAGTGCCATCGAGATTAAATGAATAGCCGGTTGGAATCACCAGTCCTACCACCTTTTTGCTGCAACCCATTTTTTCCAGCTTTTCCATAATTGAAGGCAACGCACTTTCAGAGGACGAAGTACCCAATACCAGCAACAGTTCTTCGCGGGTGTATTGGAGAAAACGCCAGATACTTTCTTTATAATAGCGCATGATCAGGCCGAGTATGCCAAATACAAATACAATCATGGTGGCATATACCGTGAGCATTAATTTTCCCAGCGGAACTAACGTGTGCAGTCCGAATTTTCCAATCGTATACGCCATACCGCCAAATGCGCCCAGCGGAGCGAGGTACATGAAATATTTCAAGCCGGTAAACACCATTTTTGAAACCCAGGACAACCGTTGAACAAACGGCTGCTTATTTTTTACAAAACTCAGCGCGATGCCGGCAATAATCGCGATAATCAATACCTGCAGGGTAAGATTTGATTTTAGAAAAACTACCCAGTCGATTCCCTTCGAAGCATTGCTGGTATACTTTGATGCATCCTGCACCGGCAAGCCCGACTTATCGATTTCACCCGGACGGATAATATTTGCTACAGCAACTCCCACCAATAGTGCAAGTGTTGTTACTACTTCAAAATAAATCAATGCCTTTGTACCAATTCGACCCGCTTCCTTCAGGCTACCCATGCCGGTAATACCCAGCACGATGGTCAGGAAAATAATCGGTACAATAAATATTTTGATGACGAATACGAACGAAGTCATCAATAACTCCATTCGCATGCCGGTCTTTGGTGCGTAGTGCCCCAGCAAAATGCCTGCGATGATGGCAATTAAAACCCAAAACGTCAGATTGGTAAAAACGACCCGGTGAACGGGCCTCGAAACAGGCGCAGTGTTGGAAGACATATCAGCTTCGGTAATTTTTTGTTCCGCTTACAAAGGGATTTCCTGCAATATAAAACCGGTAGGGCAGCAATGCATCTTCCTCCGCATAATCAACACCGATACGCGGGCCGGCACGCAGTTGTTTCGGGTTAAGCTGAAATCCATCGTCTGCGATAAAAATCGACTTATCCAGCAATGACGCACCTGTATGCAGTTTGTCGATCCCCAGTGCTTTTGATACATTGCCAGGTCCTCTACCAATGCTGTAGTCCATTTTGTTGCGGTTCATCCTTTGCATCATGATAGCTGTACCCTTTACCGGCTCAATGGCTCTTATAAGAATCGCGTGCGGAATCCCTTCTACGTTGGTGACCACATTGAACAGGTGATGAATGCCATAACATAAGTACACATAGGCCACCCCGCCGGCACGATACATTACGCTGGTACGTGCTGTATGCCTGTTGCCATAGGCGTGAGAGGCTTTATCACTAATGCCATTGTACGCTTCCACTTCCACGATGCGTCCCGCTGTTTGTCCTTCTTCAAAATGCGTTACCAATAACTTTCCCAGCAAGTCCCGGGCAATCTGCAGTACATCCGTCCTTCTGTAAAAAGAAGCCCGAAGCCTTTTCATCATAATTAAATTATCCTCATCTGACCTCAATGTAATACATTTATAGCGCAATCAATTCAAGGGTGCTAAAGGAGATCATCATCGCCATACAGTCCTATTACAGGGCCCACCAGTTCATCAGCCGGCATCGGTTGTGGAAGTGGATCCTCATTCCCGGGATATTGTATATGATTCTTTTCACCGTCGGCATTTATTTTTTCTGGACTTCTTCCGGAGCTGCAGTTACCTGGATCAGTGAAACGATAGGCATTGAAAAATGGTTGCAACGCCAGCGAAGCGGGCTGCTCAGTTTCCTCTTCATGATGAGTCGTATCATGGTGCAATTGCTCCTGCTGCTATTCTATTTTTCGCTGTTTAAATTTCTCTGGCTGATCATCGGCTCACCCGTATTTGCCTGGCTGAGTGAAAAAACAGAATCCTTACTGGAAGGAACAGCATATCCCTTCAACCTGCAGCAATTGCTCAAGGACATGTGGCGTGGCATCCGCCTGGCACTGCGCAACGCACTCTGGCAAACCGTGTACACCATTTCCATTCTCTTTCTGTCTTTTGTGCCCGTTGCGGGCTGGATTGCGCCGGTTGTTTCTGTATTTGTCGAGTGCTATTACTACGGCTTCTCCATGCTCGACTACAGCTGCGAGCGCCATAAATTATCTCCCTCCCAAAGTGTTGCCTTCATCGGTAACCGCAAAGGCCTGGCCATCGGCAATGGGCTGGTCTTCTACCTCATGCACCTTATTCCTATTATCGGATGGGTACTCGCACCTGCGTATGCAGTGGTGGCAGCGACGATTAGTCTTTACTACCAGGAGAAAGAAGTCTGAGCAAAATTTAAGATATAAGATATGTTGATTTGAGATATGAGATTTGTCTCGACTCATGCAGTTCGTTTATTTAAAAGCGTATCATTGAATAAATGCTTTCCGTCATCTTCCCTTCGGATCTGCACATGTGCTGGCCGCTAACGAATCCAGGGAGATCGGCCGCCAACGATTAATCCAGAATTCAGGTTGTTGGCTAACGGGTTTATAGCTTGCGCATAAGCATATCTCGGATCACCACATCTTACATCTAAAGTCAACCAATATGACATTAGATATGCCAACAAACTACCAACGCAGGGAGATCTGCCCGCAACGATTTAATCCGGAATTCAGGGTGTTGGCAATTGGCGTTGTAACTTGCACGTAAGTATATCTTAAATCACCACATCTTACATCTTAAATTCATTTATGTCCAGCTCCGCACTCGGCTCCGTTTACCTCATTCCTTGTTTTATCAGCGAAGATAGTCTGGCGCCCATCCCGGCCTATGTGGTGGATGCCGTGAAAGATTGCCGTGTGTTCTTTGTGGAGAATGAACGCAGTGCAAGGCGTTATCTCAAACAACTCTGGAAGGAGATTAATATCGACGCACTGGAATGGCATACCATCCACAAGGCAGAGGAAGAAGTAAGGGAGCAATTTAAAAAAGCTTTGCAACGCGGTTTTACCATTGGCATCATCAGCGAAGCGGGTTGCCCGGGTGTGGCCGATCCGGGACAGCTATTGGTAGATACGGCACAATCTATGGGCGCGCGGGTGCAACCACTCGTGGGTCCGAGCTCCATCCTGCTGGCATTGATGGCCAGTGGCATGAACGGACAAT
>JAGWTK010000020.1 GCA_028876035.1 Bacteroidota bacterium | reverse complement strand
GATCGCTCCTTTTTTCTTTCTCGCGTGCTACAGTAACTGAAATATTGCGGCCTTCCACTTCTTTGTTATTCAGGCCCAGCATCGCCTTGTCGGCAGCCTCTGAAGACGGCATTTCCACAAATCCAAAGCCGCGGCTCCGGCCGGTTTCACGGTCCATAATTACTTTGGCAGAGTTTACTTCGCCATACACTTCAAATAATTGTTTCAGATCTCCTTCCTGCACATGAAAGCCCAGGTTTGATACGTACATGTTCATACAAAAAAATTTAATAAATTAAAAAAAAGTGACAGAAGGACTACAGCAGGAGTGCAGAGAAGAAAAATTATTAGCTAAGCAGCCTAAGAATTAGAACTGATCCGGAACAGATGGTGAAGAACTTGCGTACACTTTTGTAAAGGTAAGTAAAAATTTCAAGACTTCCCTGTAATTGAGCGTTAAAAGAAAGGGGCTATAACTATCATGCTGTTTGTAAGCGGCTTATCTATGTAGGGTGAGCCATCCTTTAAGATTGGCTCACCCTATAGGATATTTATTTATGTAATTCGCGCTATAGTTTTTTCACGCCCTTCAACTGCGATTTTTCTGTTACTTCAACAATACTAATCGCATAACCACCTCCCGGCGCACTCTTCTGCTTCAATTTCGATTTATTGGTAAGGGATACCTTTCTGATAGTATAGGCCTGCGGATTGGTTTTATAATGCGCATTCTCTGCATCGGCGTAGATGGTTGCGATATATGTTTTACCTGCCGGTAAAAATCCGAAACCTATCTGTGATGTATAACCGTTCTCACCAGCCACATTTCCTACAAACCATTTGTTGTTGCCTTTTGCCTTGCGCGCCACAGTAATGTATTGGCCCGGCTCTGCTTCCAGGTAATGACTCTCATCCCAGTCGACTGCTACGTCTTTGATGAACTGAAACGCATCGGGAAAACGATCGTAGTTCTCAGGGAAGTCAGCAGCCATCTGGAGCGGACTATACATCGTTACATACAAAGCGAGCTGATTGGCGAGTGTGCAATTGGCATGTGATGTATTAGACGGACTTGCTTTCGAAATATCCATCTCAAAAATACCCGGTGTATAGTCCATCGGTCCGCCTATCAAACGCGTAAAGGGAAGTACGGTTACATGGTTGGCCTTACTGCCACCAAACGCCTGGTATTCTGTTCCACGGGCAGATTCATTGCCTATTAGGTTGGGCCAGGTGCGCGCGAGGCCAGTCGGACGAACCGCCTCATGTGCATTAAGCATGATCTTGTATTGCGCTGCTTTTTCAAGGGCATACTGGTAGTGATTGACGATCCATTGGCTATAATGGTTCTCACCCCGTGGTAATATCGGCCCTACATAACCGCTTTTCACCGCATCGTAGCCATGTTCCTTCATAAACTTGTAAGCCGTATCCAGGTGGCGTTCGTAATTGCGTACTGAACTGGAGGTTTCGTTGTGCATGATTATTTTCACACCCTTGCTCCTGGCATACGCCTGCAATTCATCCACGTTGAAATCGGGATAAGGCGTTACAAAATCAAATACATAATCTTTTGAATTACCGAACCAATCTTCCCAACCCTGGTTCCATCCTTCCACCAGCACTGCATCAAACCCATGTTTAGCCGCAAAATCAATGTACTTCTTTACATTGGCTGTATTCGCGCCATGACGACCATTAGGTTTTGCTTTACTGTAATTCGTAACGCCCAGCTGAACCGAAGGAAAGTCATCGGTATAGGCCCAGGTGCTTTTGCCCGTGATCATTTCCCACCAAACGCCTACATACTTTGTAGGCTTTATCCAGGAAACATCTGCAATCTTTGACGGTTCATTGAGGTTGTACGTCATTTTTGAAGCGAGGATATCGCGCGCATCATCGCTTACCATGATGGTGCGCCAGGGACTGTGACAAGGTGCCTGGAGATAACCTTTATCGCCGCGGGCGTCTGGTGTCAGCCAGGACTGGAAGATCATACTCTTGTCGTCCAGGTTAAGGTGCATGCATGCATAGTTAATCAACGCAGCTTCATGCAGGTTGACGTACAATCCATCTGCGGTCTTCATCATGAGCGATGTTTGTACGCCCGTGGGCGAGAAAGAGGTTTGGGCCAGGTTACCGGTAATAGATTTCGCCATCAGGCCTCTTATCTCCGACAATTTTGACTCCGTATAGTCGTATTCCTGTGTGTCATAATCGCCGGGAATCCAGAAAGCCGTATGATCACCGGTCATGGCAAACTGCGTGCGTTCCTCTTTGATGACAAAATAACTCAGCTTATCCTGTTGCGGGAATTCGTATCTAAAACCAAGTCCTTCGTCAAATAGCCGGAAACGAATAACCATTTTGCGGCCGGTAGCATCCTGCAACAGATGCACAGCAAGTTCATTATAGTGATTACGGATATTCTTCTCTTCGCCCCAAACTGGTTGCCAGGTTTCATCAAATGTTGCGGTTTGCATTCCTTTCACCGAGAACCCGTCGTATAAAGAAGTAAGCGGGTCTGTCTTTTGTTCAGACTTACCAACTTCTGTATTGAATTCATTTTTCGACAAAGCCCCTTTTAATTCAAGTCCGAGTTTACTCGGTTTGATCACCATCCTGTTTTTATATTCAAGCTGGTATGTGGGTACTCCTTCATTCACCGAAAAGACCATGGTTAGCTGTCCGTTCGGCGAAAGCAGGGTTTGTGCTGTAACTATAAAGGAAAATAAAAGCAGCAGCAGGAAGGAAGGCAGGGTTTTGGCAACGATTTTCATATAAGCGCGTTTTGAAAGGATACCACGAAGATACAATCCCGGAGTCGGAAGTATTGGGTGGCAAGTTTGATAGCATCGTAAAGGGTGGTCGATCTGCTGAAAATGCTTTATCCAGATAGCCATTCCGCCTGGGAGCGCCAGGAACATGCACAATTGTACAGAGTCGTCTAAAGACTGCGTAGGGTGAACAGAACGAAAGTCCCCGCTAAAAAAAGCGATGACTTACAGGCTTAGTAAAATATCGGTCAATTGCGTTGGCTGACTAAAAAACGGGGAATGACTGCTGTTCAGGCTAAAGATTTTATCGCAGGGTGTTTCTGTATACATCTTCCGCTGTAAAAATGGTGTTACTGCACGGTCCTCTGTGCATTCAATATACACCCTTGGCACACGACCCCAATTCGCTTCGGTGAGTTCCAATGGCACCATACCCGACTCTACCGGCTCTGGTCCGAGGAGCAAACGCGCCATTTCGGTAATATCATCGTCGCAATCGTGGTAAAGTCCTTCCTTGTAGATCGCTTCGCGCAAACTATGGGAAGCGGTTTCCGGATGTTGCTCAACATAGGGTTTCAACCATCCACCCGTATCCTGTACGGAATATTCACGTTGTGTTTTCCCGTTGGGAATGAGGTAGGCAGCGAGGTATACCAGGCTGTCGATTTTATCCGGGCGGTATTCTGCCACCTGTGAAATCATTATACCGTTCTTACTGTGACCAACCAGTGTCAGTTTCCCTTCAATTGAATCCATTAAACGGCAAAGTTGCTCCACGGTAGATGCCATCTTTACTTCTTGTACCGGTGTTTTATCGCGGCCCATTCCCGGCAGATCAACCGCGATGGCCCGATGCCCTGCTTTTTCAATTAAAGGCACAATTTTATGCCAGTTCCAGGCACAGTGCCATGAACCATGAATGAGCACAAATGTTTTCATGGAAATATTATTTGAGATGAATAAAACAATGAATTACCCGGCGACTTTTGCTGCCTCCCAGCCGATGATGGCGGTCTTGCGAACGCTGCCCCAATGATAACTCCCAAAACTGCCCGTCGCCTGGATGACGCGGTGACAAGGAATCAGGAATGCAACAGGGTTCCGTCCAATCGCAGTGCCTACTGCCCGTTGCGCAGACGGTTGTTGGATGCTGGCAGCGATGTTGGAGTAAGATGAAAGTCGTCCCATCGGAATCTTCAAAAGGGTTTCCCAAACCTTTAATTGGAACGATGTCCCTTTCAGGTGGAGTTTTATCCGGTCGGGTTGGGTCCAGTCGTGACTGAAAATATGCAGTGCATCCTGCTGAATGCGATCTACCATTTGCCGGTATTGCGCCCGGGGAAAGCTATGCTGCAGTTCCTGTAAAGCATGACCGGGATCATCAGCAAAAGCTATATGACAAATCCCTTTTGTGGTTGAGGCAACCAGCAATTCACCAAACGGGCTCTCAGCAAAACTGTAATTGATGGCAAGTGATTCGCCTCCGTTTTTGTACTCACCCGGTGTCATGCCTTCAATGGAGACAAACAAATCGTGGAGACGGCCCGTTCCGGACAGACCTGATTCAAATGCAGTGTCTGCCAGGGTAGCGTTTGTTTGCTGCAGGATCGTCTTGGCATAGTCTACGGTCAGGAATTGTGTAAATTTCTTTGGACTAACACCTGCCCATTCGGTAAAAAGACGCTGAAAATGAAAAGGGCTCAGGTGAATCCTTTCGGCTACCCGCTCCAACGCCGGTTGCTCACGAAAATGAGTGCTGAGGTAATCGATAGCCTCCGCGATTCTTTTGAAGTTGAGATTTTCCTGACCGTGCATCGCTTTTTATTTATACCTCAAAACTAAGGCGGCGCACAGGCAGCGACAACCCGATTCTTGCGGAGTTGGAGCGGGAAGGAAAAGGTAAGGGGTAAGAGGTAAGTGGTCTTTATTAGATGCCCCAACCATCTGGCACGGGCCACATACCGCTTACCCCCAAACCATTAAAAAATCAGAACAATCGGCGAATGAATTTCCATTAAATTATGTGTTCATCCGGCGAAGCTCACTTACAACTTATTACTTACTTCTTATTACTTAAGCTCAGTCTCCCGTCGTATAAAATGTGATCATCGGTTTTCCTTCCACGCCCGCGCTGGCCATTAGCTTTTTCTTTTCTTCCGACATAATGGCCGCTTTGGCTTTTGCCATCTCTTTCACGTCAAAAACAATGTGCACCATATTGGGATCTTCTACACCACGGGCGAGGGCTACATCGATAAGTCCTTGTTCTTTTCTCGCCGCTGAACCTTCTCCGTCGAACACCTTCAGCCAGGCATCGAAGTCTTTTACTTTGTGCGTTACTGTTATCCAGTGCTTTTCGTTGGAGCCGGCATCAAACCGAATCACCTGGAACATGTGTACATCCGGTTTGGAAATAACGCCTGCTTTCGCCATCACCTCTTTCAGCCTTGGATCTCCGGAAAACGCTTTGGCTTTGGCCGTATCACTTACCTGCAATACCACCATCAGTGCATTGGGATTGGCATCGTTTCGACCTACTACCAAATCTGTCAGTCCGGCCGCTTTGCGCATCATTGAATCGCTATTAAAGGCAGGACGCCATTTAGCGTAATCTTTTACCGTGTGTACGATTTCAATCACATAAAATGGTTTGAAAGCTGGCGCAGCAGGAGAATCCACTTTAACGGTTGCTTTCGCAGAATCTACCGGTTTGGCTGCTTCATCTTTGGCTGCTTCCTGTGCATTGTTGCAGGAGAGAACGGCAGCGACCATCAGGGTAGCCGCCAGGGGTTTCCACATTTTTTTCATGTTGGCAATTGTTTTTGAGTTTAAGGACAAATAGTGAGATACCTATTTCGCAACTGAACCCGTCGTGCGCATTCAGTCTGTCGAGCTCAAAAGATGCACGATATGGTCAGCAAGGGCAAAGCGTTGCTGCAAACGTTAAAACAGATTCCTGATAGACGATCTGTACGGATCCAATTATTGTGGTAATACGATGACGGGTAACCGGAACGGTCGAAATGGGGAATGCAGCCAACTCCGCTGCGCTTACCTGAAGATATTAAAAAAATAGATCGTACAAAAAAATGACCCTGGCAAACAACTTAACTCCGATCACTTTTTCACAATGCCTTGTTGGTAGCATTTCGTGACAATGCATTTCAAGGGCGACCTGGGATGAAAATTAGTCCAGTTTTGCTGCTACTGTTTTCGGACTCAGCTTTACACGCTCCCCTTCTGCATCGAACATACTCATGAGGCTGCCGGTAACATGGTCATCGTCTTTCCTGTTCAATACGAGGTTTACATCATAGCCCTGTGCGGTAAAATAAACAGTCACCGAACTGTCTTTCATATCAATTTTATCCAGTTTAGCGATCAATGTGCCGGAGGTATCCTGTGCTACCCCGGTGAGGGCTCCATCTTTTTTTTCCAATACAAAGATCATCCTGGTATCGCCCTGCGGTATGCCTTTCAGCAGCACACTCCATTTGCCCAGGAAATAGTCTTCGCCTGTTTTAGCCTGGGCATTCGTATGAAAGGAAACGAAGGCAAGAGCGAGGATACACAGTAGTTGGCGCATGTTGTTTGGTTTTAGTAGTATTAGTTATGGTTAGCGGAAATTTTTGGAACCATTACCCCGTTTGATCGAAGCACATTGGTTAGAAATAACACATGTGAAGGCAACGCATTTTGCCAATAATCCCAGGTATGTGCGCCGGGACGTTCGATATAATCATGCGGGGTATGGTTATACAGCAGTCTCCGGTGGAGCTCGCGGTTGGGTTCAATCAAAAAATCTTCCGTGCCGCAGTCGATCATCAATTTGAAGCCGTTTGCCTTCATTTTATCAGCCAGATTGATAACAGAAAATTGTGGGTAGGAGGTAGAGTCTGCACCGAGGATTTCTTCAAACAATTTCCTGAACGTTTTGTACCCGTTGGCATCGAGCCGCCAGTTCTTCAATTCAACGTCGAGCGCGCCACTCATGCTGCCGGCAGCGCAAAAAAGATCGGGATGACGCGTGGAAAGGTAGAGGGCTCCATGTCCACCCATCGACAAGCCAGTGATCACACGGGCTTTCTGGGTGGCCACGGTACGATAGGATGCATCCACTTTTGGAATTACTTCCTCCGTTACAAAAGTTTCGAACTGGCTGGCAGGATTGACCGGGCTGTTCAGGTACCAGCCAAAAGTTTCTCCTTCGGGCAATACAATGATCAGGTTGTATTGATCAGCGAGATTTTTCACCAGCATTTTATCCGGCGTATTTTTCAGCCAGTCGCTGAAATGTCCCCAGGCGCCATGCAGCAGGTACAGCACCGGGTAGGACGATTTGGACTTTGCATAGCCTTCGGGTGTTACTACTGCGATCTTGTAGGTCTTGTGCATGGATGCACTCAGCACATCAACGGTGTCAACGGAAGCCGCAGATAGCAGTTGCGGAGCAGCTACCAGCAGGAGAAAGGCAAGCACCTGTTTCATTTGTTTGTCTGCTGTCTGCCGGAATTCAGGAACCTGGAATAATCGTGCTACTATCTTCTGCATCCTCCCCGGCGACACATTAAGATAGTGAATTATTGCAATTTGCAGTCAAAGGAGTGAACAGCAGATCCGGAGGCTAATTCACGGTTCAGTGTAGTGGCAATAGCACGCATTGGATAAGCGTGGCGTGATCGTACAAATCGAGATCAGCATCGTAACTGTTACCAGCGGTGATTACTCCTTTTACCCGAATCAACATGCCTTTGGTAAGTTGTTGCACTTCCTTAGAATTATCTTTAAAAAAAGTAGCCATGACACCCATCTTAGCCGTATCATCCTTGATTAGTACTACTGGTTCTCCCGCATTGTTTGTACTGATATTATAAACCGGGCCAGTCAACAGCAATATTTTAGAATTACCGTCCCTGCTCAGGTAATGCGCATTGGCCGAAGAAGGATCACTGATAAAAGCCCGGGTAAGTTCGTTTACCTGCACTGCTTCATCCGGTGATGCCGACCGGATATCCCGGTGCGGCTGAAACCACCACCAGCTACCCAGGCCCAGCGCCAGGATTACCGTTGCAATGATGATGATGGCTATTCTTCGTCTTGATTTGAGATTTTTCATACTGGTTGATGAAGGCAATGGTTACCCGTTGCTGCGGGCTTGCTTTGCTGCAGCATTTTTGTACAGTAAATGGCTATTTTACTTGTATAGACGCAGTCATTTTATTTACCTTACAAAAACTTTATTGATACCGCAACAGCACAGTAAACTATGGAACCAGAACCACTGGCAGGTAAAAATGAATTGAAGCCGGCCCCGCATACCTGGGTTGAGCAGTATGGAGACGCACTGTACCGCTATGCCGTCACAAGAATTGGCGATACAGTTGCCTGCGAAGACCTTGTACAGGAGACTTTTCTTTCTGCGCTTAAAGGATACAAAGACTTTAAAGGTGCCGCTTCAGAAAAGACATGGCTATTTGCCATCCTGAAAAATAAGATCATTGACTATTACCGAAAACAGGCTGCCTCGCGGATCGAGCAGGGTATTCCTGAAAGCTCGGATGAAGAATGGTTCGATGAAAATGGCAACTGGCGGCCCAACATGCGGCCGGTCGACTGGCAAAGCGGTGATAGCATGGTTGAAAGAAAGGAATTTAACCGCATCATCCAATTGTGCAAAGAGAAGTTAAAAGGTGTTCACCAACAGGTATTCACGCTAAAATACCTCGAAGACACAGAGGGCGATGAAATTTGTAAGGTCCTGGGCCTGGTTCCGTCTAATTACTGGGTAATGCTCCACCGCATCCGCCTCCAGATGAGGGCCTGCGTGGAAAAAAACTGGCTAAAAGAAAAGTATTGATGAAATACATGATGAAAACTTTCATGCTCAGTTGCCGGCAAGCCTGCCTGCTGATGGCGAAGAAGGAAGAAGGGAAGTTGGCTGCATTGGATCGGATGCGGCTCAGGTTGCATACATCCATGTGTTCGATTTGCAAAAAATTTGACAAACAAACGCGCTTCATTCTTACGGCCACTGCTGAAATGGAACGGAGCACGGCACTCAGCGAGGAAGCGAAAGATGGCATGCGGCGCAGCATCGACGCTGCGTTATAAACTACCTGAACTTTGACTACCTGTTAGAACGCCCGGGTTAAAACTAATAAAATGGTTACTGATACGCTTTTTCACACCGAAAAACAAAGCTTCCGGAAAATCGCCCTGTTGTTCACGATTCCATGTGCGATTCTTCCTGTGCTGTTTACCGCATCGGTATTTATGAGTATCCCGGTCGGCGGCATACTCTTCAATGGCGACTTTATTTTGTTTACACCGGTGTATATCGTGTATGGCTATGGCCTCATCATTTCCCGCCAAATGCACAGGAAAACAATACCGTTCCTGGTATTCATGCTGCACGCTGTCAGTCTTATGTTGTATATCTTCTGGCGGCAGGCTTCCTGGCTATCCTATTCCACTATCCTCTCTATCATCGCAACGTCTGCCGTGAATCAATACTACAGGTTTGGTGTGTTTAGTTGCACTGAAGAATGTACTGTTTAATAAAAGTTAAGTGCTGCAATGGTTGAAAGGTCTGGTGAGCTGGAGCGTCTGTAAAAGAAAAAATGAAAAAACGAATCTTGTTCGCCATTGCATTCAGCGCTGCCGCAACCATTACTAATGCACAATCAAGATGGATTACCCGCAGCGGCCAGGCTATTATTTACTCACATACTGTCGCCGAAGACATCTCTGCTGGAAATAACAATGTGACCAGTCTCATCGACGCGGCTACCGGCGATGTTGCGATCTCTTTGCCGGTGCAAAGTTTCCAATTTGAAAAAGCATTGATGCAGGAACATTTCAACCAGCCGAATTTTATGGACTCAAGGCAATATCCCAAAATCACGTTTAAAGGAAAGATAGTTAACCCCGCTGCGATCAATTTTAGTAAAGACGGAACCTACAACGCAGATGTGGCTGGTGACTTAACGATTAAAGGTGTTACCAAACCTATTGCGGAAAAAGCCAGCATAACCATAGCCAATGGCAGGGTAAGCGTACAGTCGAAATTCCTGGTAAAAGACATTGGCAGCTATGGTGTTGGCAAACCGATGGGCAGTAAAAAGAAAAATGTGGCAGATGACATTGAAGTGAGTTTTACAGCTCAATATGATAAGAACAACGAGTAATGAATATTTCACCCTTTACCGTTTCAAAACAGAAGCGATGAGTATACAATCTGCCGTGAAGGAATTATTGGCGCAGCTAACATCAACCATCGGACCATTGCCGGATAAGACCTACTGTTCGGCGATTCAGCAACTTTCCGGAGCCAGTATTGGCCAGCACGTCCGGCATAGCCTCGACATGTTCGTTTGTTTACAGATCGGCCTTGAAACGGGCTTTGTCAATTATGAAAAGCGGGAACGGAACCCGGCTATAGAACGCTCAGCGCATGCAGCGATCGAATCAATTGATTCGATCGCGCATTCCCTGGAACTTTTAAACAGGGACCTTGTGCTGGAATCGGGGCCTTTCGGTCCTGCTGGCAGTCACCAGTTAATCATGACCAATTATTTCCGTGAGCTGCTATACAATCTTGAACACCTCGTACACCACATGGCGCTGATTCGAATCGGCATCGAGTCCTCGACGGCAATGGTGCTGCCTGCGGATTTTGGCGTGGCTGCATCCACCCTGCGTTACAGGGAAGCCGTAGCAACCAGCGCGGATTCATTCAAATGACCGCAGCGCTGCGCGCTATTGAACTTGTTAATGTGAACTTCTTTTGGCAGACTGGCCAAAATGATTACACGAGCAACAGAACAACCACGAGAACTACCCCTGCCAGCGTAAAGTACAATCCCTTTTTAAAGATATCTGTACCCGGCATAAACATCCAGAACGAAGACAATACAAAAAAGAAGAGTCCGGTCCCGAAAAACACATTCAGGAAGAACAGCGGTTGTTTGGTACTGGCCTTGTGCAATTGGGTGAGCTTTTCGATGCCTTTTGGCAGGGACTTGACGATGTAATCCACATCACCCGTTGCTTTATTATAGGTTCCCTGTTTGAATGAAGCGATATCGCCCGCCTGGCCATCGAATTTCAAGTCACGCATCTTGATGGCCTTTCCCAGGTCTTCGGCCGATAAACCTGGCGCTAAGGTTTTGTGTTGCTTATTGTCCGACTTTAAGAAATTGGTATCGCGGAAGATGAGTACGATGCCACTCAAAGCATACACTGCCATAATACCTGCAAGAAAGAATCCAAGGTAGCGGTGCCAGATGCGCATTGTGTTGTGAACGGTTGCCTTCTTAGCCATGTTGGGTTTGGTTTGCTGCAAATAAAAGAACTTATTTAATGAAGTCATTTACGAAAACAGCAATTCAGTCAGCAATAAAGGGAAATTCACAAACAATTCATACTAATCCGATGCCAACCCACCGCACTATTGATGCACGCACTCCGGCCACAAGGGCAAGAGCACGGCAAATCGCAAATCAATACCAGGCTTGCCAGGCGGCGAAGTGAACCACCCGGCAAATTCACCCGTTCTCAACCAATTGACAGACTCAATCTTTTGCCGTTTGCAGACAGAGAAGCCACACCCCTATTCCTCGCCGGATGTCCTGTTTTTGATGGCCATCAGCAAGGAATACGCCCCCTTCAGCACGATCGATTTGTCCTGCACCGGACTTCCTCCCACAACAGCGGCCCATCCATTGACGGCTTCAGTGACCTCTACCGGTAACAGCGCAAATGAGTTAGCCGAATGCTGGATGAATACGTATTGCCGGTTGTTAAAATGCAGTAAGGCTTCCTCGGGGACCGCCAAAACCTGCTGGTGTTTCACTTCTATTTCCGCATTCATATAAGTTCCGGGTACCAAAACTTTATCATAGGATTCAAAATGGCAATGCACATCGGCGTTTCCTTCGGGCGTAATATCTTTTGCAATCAACAATACTTCACACGGATATTTTTTATCCGGATTATTATTGGTAAACGCCCATACTTTCTGGCCGATTGACAGATAAGGGAGATCTTTTTCAAAAACTTTCAATGCAAGGTGGATATCGTTTGGGTTAATCAATTCAAACAGTACATCAGTAGGCGACACATACTTTCCAATGTTTACATTCACTTTTGATACATACCCGTTGATGGGGGAATGAATATTAATGCTGCGCGTTATATTCCCTTCATGCAGCTTGCCGGCGTCGATATTGGCAATCGCCAGTTTTTGCGCCAGGGCAGAAAGCAATACCCGCTGTGCATTGTAATCCGCTTCCGCCTGCTGAAAAGCTTTGTCGCTGCTGGCACGGGATTGATTGAGTTCCTGCTGGCGTTTGTATTCTGCTTCGAGGAAACTAATTTTTGCTTTGGCCGTAAGATAGTCCTGCTGCAGCTGCACATATTGTGGGTCTTCTACTACAGCAATCACTTCGCCTTTCGCCACATGCATGCCCGGCAACAGGTGTGTGGTGCGGAGGTATCCGCCCATCGGAACACTTACAGAAACCATATTCTGCGGTGGCACGTCTATTTTGCCGTTTACACGCAATACCGTTGAAATATCGCGCCGCTCCAGCTTACCGGTAACAATGGCCGCGTTTTTCAATTGCGGATCGGTAAGGGTAACAATACTGTCCGGGCGGTCGCTTGCCTGTTGCTCACCCGTATTGCCCGGCTGGCCACATGACAACAATCCGGCTGTCATTAGAAAAAGAAAAATGAATTTCATAAATGCTTTATTATTGATTGAGTAGATAGTAAATGCCAACAACGCTCTCGTTGTAGTTTTTCGTAGCCTCGATGTATTCATTGCGAACTGTCATTACCTCGTTCATCAATTGAACCCATTCGAGGTAGTTGATACTTCCCAGTGTCAACTGCCGGCTCGCGGTAGCCGCCACCAGGCTGGCATTGGGTAAGGCCTGTTTTTCCAGCCAGCGCATCGCTGACGCATATTTATTCAAGGCCGCCAGTGCCGCACCATATTCGATTTGCAGGTTTTTCAGTCCTGCCTCGTACACATCGCTGGCCAGCTTTGTGCCCAGCCTCGCGCTGCTGATCTTTTCTTTTTGCGCACGGGCGAAAATGGGAAGGGCGATGCCCAGTTGGGCCGATTGAAATCTTTTCCCTGCATCATACACTTTGTTATCGGCGCCCATACCGCGGATGCTGCTGTTGAAATAACCGATGGAAAATTCCGGCAGCAGCCTGCTTTTCTCTAATGACAGACCTGCCGCAGCAATCGATTTATCCTGCTGCAACAGCTTCAGCGAAGCGTGTTCCCGTATTGCGGAGGTATCTGCGAGTGGGGGTAGCGGCAACGTATTCGTATCTGCCATGGGCAAAACAGGCTCCGCCGATCCCAGCAACCATTGGAACTGGAGTTGCAGCAGCACAGAATCTTCCTTCCAAATCGCCTGCTGTGCGCGTACCTGATCGCGTTGCATTTCAGCGCTGGCTTTTTCGAGCAGGTTGCTTTCTCCTTTGGCCAGCCGCTGCGCTGCCCGATCGGCCAGCATCGTGTATATACTGTCTGCATACTGCAGCAACTCCTTTTTCCGGTTGAGATAGGCAAACTGGTAAAAAACAGATCGTACCTGTTTTTTCAACTGTGCTTCGCCGTAAGCGATATTGAGCAAGCCCGATTTCCA
Source organism: Bacteroidota bacterium (assembly GCA_028876035.1). Lineage (GTDB taxonomy): Bacteria > Bacteroidota > Bacteroidia > Chitinophagales > Chitinophagaceae > JACMLD01. The sequence goes on along the minus strand of JAGWTK010000020.1, from coordinate 6,984 downwards.
TTCCTCCAGCAGGAGCAACTTTTGCCGCTGGTACACCGCCGGCAAAGCAAACCCCTGCGAGAGCCCGATGCGCGTATCTGTGTAGAGGCTGTTGATTTGTCCGCCCTCCGCCGTGAGTGATGTTTTTGGAAGATTAGCTCCTGTACGCGCTAGCCGTTCGCGTATCGCTGCGCGGGTTTGATCATTTTTCAGCAATAGATTATTGTGAAGGGCTGTGTCGATCGACTGCTGTAAACCGAGCTTTTGTTGTGCCTGGGACTGTTGTGAAGCACCCATCAAGGCCAAGAGCAATATGATTGCAGCAGGAGCAGCCGGCATTTTTGTTTGTTTTCCCTTGCTTCCTTCGAACACGGTATACAAAACAGGCAGCACAAAGAGCGTGAGAAAAGTGGCGATGAGTAACCCGCCGATTACAACGGTAGCCAGCGGGCGTTGCACTTCCGCACCTGCACCATTGCTGATGGCCATCGGCAGAAAACCCAATGAAGCAACGAATGCAGTCATGAGTACCGGGCGAAGCCGAACCTTGGTGCCCATGAGCACCACGCGCCGCATATCGTGCAGGCCATCACCGCGCAATCGGTTGAATTCTGCCACCAGCACAATCCCATTTAACACCGCCACACCGAACAAGGCGATAAAACCCACGCCGGCGCTGATGCTGAAAGGCATGCCCCGCAACGCGAGAAAGAGAATACCGCCAATAGCAGATAAGGGAATCGCAGAGTAAATCAGCAATCCCTGCCGCACCGAAGTGAATGCGAAATAGAGCAATAAAAATATCAGGAGCAGTGAAACAGGAACGGCTATCATCAAACGCTTTTTAGCTGCTTCCAGGTTTTCGAAGGCGCCGCCATAGGTGATATAATAGCCAGCAGGTAAATGCAGTTGTACGGAAGCTTTTTGCTGCAGCTCCATGACAATGCTTTGTACATCGCGGCCGCGTACGTTAAAGCCGGTGATGATTCTTCGTTTGGCGTCTTCCCGCTGCACCTGGTTCGGACCTTCCTTTATCGCTACATCGGCAAGCTGGTACAATGGCAGTTGTATATTGCCGGCTGCGGGAATCAGCAACTGGCGTATGTCTTCTGCATTCTTTTTCAGATCACCCTGTAACCTAACGACCACATCGAACCGCTTTTCGCCTTCGTAGAGAACACCCGCTCTTTGTCCGGCAAAAGCCATGTTCACCAATCGATTTACTTCCGCGATGCTAACATCAAATCTTGCCAGCTGATCGCGGTGATAGCGGATGACGATCTGCGGCATGCCGGATACGGGTTCTACATACAGGTTCTTTGCACCTTCGATAGTATTAATGATCGTCCCCAGTTTCGAAGCATAGGCAGCGAGTGTATCCAGATCTTCCCCGAAAATTTTGCATACCACATCCTGCCGGGCACCGGTCATCAGTTCATTAAAGCGCATTTGCACCGGGAATTGGAAGCCGGCAGTAACGCCGGGAATTTCTGCAATGGTTGCACCCATCTTTTCACTGAGCTGATCGAATGTTTTGGCTGATTTCCATTCGTCTTTCGGGCGAAGTATCACCATCATATCACTTGCATCCATGGGCATGGGATCGGTGGGCACTTCGCCGCTGCCGATCTTGGTCACCACTTTCTCTACTTCGGGAAATCGTTCCAGCAGCAGGCTGGCTGCTTTTTGTGTATTGGCAATAGTAGTACTCAGGTTGCTGCCGGTGAGTACGCGCGTATCCACAGCGAAATCGCCTTCTTCGAGTGCGGGTATGAATTCACCGCCCATGCGTGATAAAACCAGCAATGCCAGTACGAAAACAACAGAAACGGTTGCCAGTACTATCTTAGGATAGCCCAGCAATTTGGAGAGCATGTGCTGAAAAACCCTTTCTACTTTTTCCATTACCCGGTCAGAAAGATTGGGTTGGTGTTTGATTTTCCGGCTGAGCACCCAGGCGCTCATCATTGGAATATAAGTGAGGGATAAGATAAAGGCACCGAGCAGGGCAAAGGCAACGGTTTGTGCCATCGGTTTGAACATCTTCCCTTCGATGCCCTGCAAGGTGAAAATCGGCAGGTATACCACGAGGATGATGATTTGTCCGAATACCGCGCTGTTCATCATTTTTCCTGCAGCGAAGCCCACTTCTTTGTCCATCTCCGGACGGCTAAGATGGGTGATGTCTTTAAAATGCTTACTATGTCCGAGCCGGTGCATCACTGCTTCTACGATGATCACTGCCCCATCTACGATCAATCCAAAGTCAAGTGCGCCCAGGCTCATCAGGTTGCCACTCACGCCGAACAGGTTCATCATGATCACGGCGAACAGCATGGCCAATGGAATTACGGAAGCCACGAGCAGGCCTGCGCGAAAATTGCCGAGGAAGAGTACCAATACAAAGACAACGATCAAGGCTCCTTCCAGCAGGTTTTTTTCCACGGTACCAATGGCATTGTTGACCATCTTGGTGCGATCCAGGAATGGTTCAATCAATACACCCTCCGGTAAGGTCTTCCTGATTTGTTCAATGCGCTGTTTTACATTTTTTATGACTTCACTGCTGTTGGCCCCTTTCAGCATCATCACTACCGCGCCGGCTACTTCGCCCTGGTTGTTATAGCACATGGCGCCATAACGGGTAGCAAAACTTTCCTGGACCGTAGCGATATCGCGCACAAACAGCGAAGCCCCATTGCTGCGGCGGATGATGGTATTCTCCAGGTCGGCGGGATTGGCAGCCAGTCCCTCTGTTCGTATATACAGTACCGTTGGACCTTTTTCAATATAGGCGCCCCCGGTATTCTGGTTATTTGCTTCAAGCGCTTTGAACACATCGCCGATACTGAGACCATAACCCATGAGTTTATGCGGATCCACGGCGATGGCATATTGCTTTAGTTTACCACCAAAGCTGCTCACTTCTGCTACCCCTCTTACACCGAGGAGTTGCCGGCGCACGATCCAATCCTGTATGGTCCGCAATTTTGTGGCGTCGTACCGGTCTTCAAAACCAGGCGCAGGCCGCACTACATATTGGTATATCTCTCCTAGTCCCGTACTTACCGGACCGAGTTCGGGCACGCCGATGCCATCCGGGATATCGGCTTTTACACGGAGCAAACGTTCGGCTACCTGCTGTCTTGCCCAATACACGTCGGTAGCATCGTCAAATACAAGTGTTACCAGGGAAAGTCCAAACCGCGAAAAACTGCGGATTTCTGTCAGTCCGGCGATATTGGTATTCGCCTGTTCAATGGGAAAGGTGACCAATCGTTCAATATCTGTTGCGCCAAAAGAAGGTGCTACAGTTATCACCTGTACCTGGTTATTGGTGATATCGGGCACTGCATCAATGGGCAGCCGGGTCGCTTCGTAGCTGCCATAAGCGATTAATGCAATGGTAAAGAGTCCAATAATGAGTTTATTCCTGATCGCAAACCCAATGATTGCATTCAGCATACTATTACCTGGTTAAACATGAAGAATCACCTGTTGCAGCAATAGCAATAGCTCCGGCACAAAACTGCCGGCAGGTGGTTGAAATCAAATACAAAGGATTATGCGCGTCGGGGCGGCTGCCATATTTCGGCGAGATAGGAAGAGTGCAGGGTTTGATTGATGGCTACAAACCGTTCGGGCCGCAGGCATTCAGGCGGTGTGGGTACAGACTGTATAAAAACGGGCACAAAAGCGGGCGACATCACCGCGATGCAGTCACCAAATGTTTTAAACGGAAGCTGCATGTCTTTGTCGTAGTCATCATCGTGCGGACTACCATGCATGTAATGCAAATCCAGGAACTTTAAAAAGCTGATTTGCGGATTCTGTTCGCGGTGTTCGAGGTAATGCGAAAAAATAAAAGGCAGGCGCAGCAGCTGGTGTGCTTCTGTTGACGACAACAGAAATGCAGCTAAGAAAAATATGCCGGTGGCCTTTCTCATTCGGCACAAAGTTAATTGAAGAAGTTTAAAAGTTTAAGGGTTTAAGGGTTTAAAAGTTGGTTCCCCGGTAGCGCTGCGACCCGCCCAACTATAGACCCCCGGCATGCTTTTTCATGCGTATACAGGTATGCTACCGGAAAATGCAGGAAAATGCACTGGAAGAACCTTAAACTTTTAAACCCTTAAACTTTTCAAACAATAGAAGATTACACCCCCGCCCCCGGCGGTTACAGATCATTATCAATATCTCCCTTTCGTTGTAGTGTAGTTCCACAAGAGCCTTTTCCAGGGCTCTTTTTTTAGTTTGTAGTCGTTAGTCAGTAGCCGGACGGACCGGCCAAAAGCCAACTCCTAAAAGCAAATTTGCCCCGAACCACTAAGCTGTGTCAGCCCCGTCTTTGTACTAAGTACCTGGTACTTTGTACCCTTTTCCAGATTTCCCGCCCCGCTTTTGCAAAAAATGTCCAAAATTTGATTACAAATTGTCCACCCCGCTTTACCAATATGCGTAGTAACCAGTCAACAGAACGGAATTTACCTGATAGCCTGATTTTGCAGATGATCCGGACGCAGGCGGCTCCCGACGAGGCCATTCGCCAGCTTTACCGGATGCAGTTTGGTCTTACAAAATCTTATATCAAACAGCAGAGCGGCAGCGACGAAGATGCGGAAGATATATTCCAGGAAGTGATCCTGAATTTTATCGAGCTGGTGAAAAAAGACAAGTTCAGGGGCGATAGCAGCATCAGTACATTTTTATATGCGATGACCCGCAACACCTGGCTCAATGAATTGAAAAAAAGAGGCAGGGCCAAAGCAAGGGATGAGAAGTTTGAAAAGGCCAGGGATACAGAAGAAATGGACGTTAGTCATTATATCGTGAACCGTGAATTGAAGAGTCTATTGTTAAACCTGGTGGACGGACTCGGTGACACTTGTAAAAAAATCCTGGTCGCCTTTTATTTTGAGAACATGGCCATGCGGGATATTCTGAACCTGCTCGACTATGAAAACGAACAGGTAGTACGCAACAAAAAATACAAATGCCTGAAACAACTTGAACAAAATATCAGCGGTAACACACAGCTTGCTGCCAATCTTAAATCGCTTTTATCATATGAATAATAACTATACCCAAACCGAACAATTGATCCAATACCTCGATGGAGAGCTGGAAACAGCAGCCCGCCAGGATCTGGAAGCGAAGCTGGCATCCGAACCCATTCTTGCGGCAGAACTCGAAAGCCTTAGCCTCGCACAGGAAGCGGTCCGCAGCTACGGACTCAAATCCAGGATCGGAGATATCCACCGGGAAATGATGAACGAATTTGCAGTTGATGAAGCGCCGGTTGTGGGTATGACGCCAGCCCGCATCTTCCGCTATACCGCCCGCATTGCCGCCATCTTGCTGGTAGTAGTGGGTGCTGCTGTGTTGTTTCAATATTATACCGCCAGCAATGAACAACTGTTCCGCGATAACTTTACCCCTTTTGCATTGCATACAACAAGAGGCGCTGCCCCGGAAGCGTTGGAACAAAGCTATCAGAAGGGTGACTATGCAACAGTTGTAGGTAATTATAAAAATATTGCCAGTCCATCCCAGGCGGAGCGCTTCTTATATGCCAATGCGGCTTTGCAAACCTCCGATGCACCTGCGGCCATTGCAGCGCTGACTGCCCTGCAGGAGGCCAACAAAACTGCAGGCACGCATGCGTACGAAGAAGATGCAGAATATTACCTGGCCCTCGCGTACCTTAAAAACAATGAAGCGGCTAAAGCCCTCCCCCTGCTGGAAAAAATACATGCGGATACCGGCCATACGTACCACGACAAAGTTTCTGGCTGGATGCTGCGCAAGGCTGAACGACTGGCAAAATAGTCACTGGTTGTTTCATACCATATTATAACCCCTCCAAAAAAGGGGTTATTTTTTTTGGGCAGACTGGTTACAATCCTGCCTCCTGCGGATACCAATTGTCGTATCAACCATATCAACTACTTTCTAAAACACACATTATGAAAACATCAAAATCCGGAAAAGCCGCCTTCGCCAGTCTTGGCATTTTTGTTCTTATCATCCTGGCCAGTTGCCAGAAAAGCCTGAGCCCGGTTAAAGACGTTATCGCGGGCCAGTCTACTGTAAAACTTTACCTGACCGACGATCCTTCACTGGTATTCGATAAAGTATTGCTGGATATCCAAAAGGTAGAAGTAAAAGTGGAAGACAGTTCCCAGGAAAGTCATGAGATGGAACACCAGGGCGAATCTGACGATAAAGACGGCAAGGGCGATACCAGCGGCGGTTGGAAATCGGTGAGCATCCACCCCGGCGTATATGATATCCTGCAATTCCGCAATGGCCTCGATACTTTGTTTGGCAGCATCAGTTTCCCTGCCAATGCCGAACTGAAAAAAATCCGCATCACGCTTGGCAGCAACAACAGCGTTGTGTTCGGGGGAACCAGTTTTCCTTTAACTGTGAAAGGCAACGACAATATTATTGTTGTTAAGATCAGCGAATCGGCTGTTAATTTCAACCAGGGCTCACTGAGCAATATCTGGATGGATGTAGATGCGGGTCGTTCTATCCGCAAAAATGGCAACACGTTTGAGCTCAGACCAAGTATTAAATTATTCAGCAAAGAGGTGACTGGTGGTGTAGAAGGCCGCGTACTGCCGAAAGATGCCAAAGCAGTGGTAATGGCCATCAATGGCACTGATACCGCTACAGCCAAGCCTGAAGATGAAGGCGAATTCAAATTCAATGGTTTGAAAGCGGGTACTTACATGTTCGTATACCACGCTACTGCTAACAACTACAAAGACACTACCGTTGCTAACGTGAACGTACGCACGAAAGAAGATACTAAGCTGCCGACCATCACGCTGCACAAATAAACGATTTCAACAAGCCTATGATACCATCACGGGGCTGCGTCCTGAAAAGATGCAGCTCCGTTTTTTATTTCCGTTGGCGAAGTACCCACCAACCAACAGAAAGCAGCAGCGCTGCGCCAACAGCCAGCCAGGCGTACGGAAAGGGCTTGGCAACCACCGC
>JAGWTK010000019.1 GCA_028876035.1 Bacteroidota bacterium | reverse complement strand
CTTTGGCACCGAGATTTTCTATTTCTGTTGAACGTGCGTTGTTGCTGGTTATAACGCTTACCTGGTGCCCTGCTTTTACGAGTGCGGTTACAATCGGCCGACTGATATGGCCCAATGAACCTGTAATGACATACTTCATGTGTTTGTGTAATTTAAAATGATGAATAATATTTGTATATACAAATGATTGCCGAAAAAAAAGGTCTACAGCTTGTCGTTGATTTTATTTATTGTTCCCACAAAGCGGTTGGTTTCTTCCTTCCCTAACTGTGCAGTACAGTTCCGGTAAAAATCGGCTACACACTGGTCCATCAGCGGTTTCATTTCTTTACTCTTTGCTGTGGGGTATACCATGGTTGTTTTTCCTTCTGTCGTGCGCGTTACCAGCTTCTTCGATTCAAGTTTCTCAATGAGCCGCGTAACGGTACTGGGGGTAAGATGCAATTCTGCACTCAGCCGGCCAGGCTGTACACCCGGTTCATCCAATACAATCATCAGCAGGTAGGCATGACTGGGCGATAAGCCCGTTTTCTTCCAGGCTTCTACGGCCATCTTTTCTGTTTTTCTTGCCAGTGCATTGCTGGCGAAGTACAAACAGCGGCCATAGCGACTCTCAGTGACTTTTAAACAATCCATACGGTTGACAGGCAAATATAATGGCTTTATTTGTATGTACAAATAAATTTGAATTGTTGTCGCAACCGGGGTTTGTTAATTTTACGGTATGTCCAACCCGAACTTATCACCCGAACGTTTGTCGCTTTCGCCGGCCGACAGGGAGTTCGAAAACAATATAAGGCCAGCCGCACTGGATGATTTTGCGGGTCAGCCGCAATTGATCGAAAACCTCCAGGTGTTTATCCGCGCGGCAAAAATGCGGGGTGAGGCCCTTGATCACATTTTGTTTCATGGGCCGCCCGGCCTGGGTAAAACCACTTTGTCGCGCATTGTTGCCCACGAACTTGGGGTAAACATTAAAGAAACATCGGGGCCCGTCATCGAAAAGCCAGGCGACCTGGCGGGTTTGCTCACCAGCCTTGAGCCGCGGGATGTATTGTTTATTGATGAGATCCACCGCCTGAGTACAGTCGTTGAGGAATATTTGTATGCAGCAATGGAAGACTACCGAATCGACATTATGATCGATTCCGGTCCCAATGCGAGAAGTATCCAGCTTTCGCTTCATCCTTTCACGCTGGTGGGAGCTACCACGCGCAGTGGTTTACTCACCGCTCCGTTACTGTCGCGCTTTGCCATAAAATCGCGGCTGGAATATTACAATCACCAAACACTCGACCGGATCGTACAACGTTCTGCAGCCATCCTGGGAACGGGTATTTCAGCAGAAGCCGCGGCGGAAATCGCCCGCAGAAGTCGGGGAACGCCCAGGATAGCCAATGGTCTTTTGCGCCGGGTGCGCGACTTTGCCCAGGTACTGAACGATGGCGCCATTGATATCGGCATTACCCGTCATGCGCTCAAAGCGCTCAATGTTGATGAGTTCGGGCTGGATGAAATGGACAACCGGATTTTGCTTACGATTATTGATAAGTTTAAGGGCGGACCTGTAGGCATCACCACCATCGCTACTGCTGTAGGAGAGGAGGCGGGCACACTGGAGGAAGTATATGAACCTTTTTTGATCCAGGAAGGCTTTCTCAAGCGCACGCCGCGGGGAAGAGAAGTAACCTATAAAGCCTATGAACACCTGGGCAGGCCGGGTGCCGCGAGTCCGGGTACCGGTTCACTGTTTACTTAGAAATGCATGGAGTTATTAACAAGTAGTTTTCTGCGCTTTTGCTTACGGCCTATTAGACTCGATTAAATAAACACTTATTGTTGAAAATTTTAATTGCTGCCCGCGTCTTTTCTTTTTTTATAATCCTACATTTAATACGATAAACAATTTTACAGAGACATTTGCAATGAAAAAGCGGCCCATACTAGTTGAGCCGCTTTTCATTTTTTTAATGGTATTGCTTAGGCGACGGGCGCTACCAGCCTGAATCCGTTGCCGTGTATATTCACAATTTCAATATTGCTGTCGTCTTTCAGGTACTTTCTCAACTTAGCAATATACACGTCCATACTACGTCCATTGAAATAAGTATCGCTGCCCCAGATTTTTTTCAAGGCCTGTTCGCGTGGTAAAAGATCGTTGATGTGCTCGCACAGCATTTTCAGCAGTTCATTTTCTTTTGGCGAAAGTGTTTGCATTTTGCCCGCGTGGCTCAGCTCGCGCAACTTGGGGTTAAAGTGGTAGCTGGCAAGCTTGTATTCTTTGTTCTCCTGTTCTTTGTTCAGCTCTTCATTCCGCTTCAGGATTGCTTTTATCTTCAGCAACAGCACTTCGCTGTCGAAAGGTTTGGTGATATAGTCATCAGCGCCGAGCTTATAACCCTGGATGATATCCTCTTTCATGGTTTTAGCACTGAGGAAGAATAAGGGGATGTCCGGATCAACATCGCGGATTTCTTCCGCCAGGGTAAATCCGTCCATATGCGGCATCATCACGTCGAGCAGGCAGAGATCGAATTTCTCCCGCTGAAAGGCAGCCAGCCCAAGCCTTCCATCGCGTTCCAGCGTAACATCATAATCATTCAGCTCGAGGTAGTTTTTCAGCACACTTCCCAGGTTGGGATCATCCTCACACAATAAGAGTTTAGCTTTTTCCATGGTTTATAATGTTTAGTACACAAATAGAATCAAATCATTTGCCGGTGACGATAGAACGGCCTCTAATGTTTTGTTAATAGTGAAGGTAGTTTAAATTTGCAACCCAGTTAAAACCAATCGTATGGCACTCCGCATCACGCCCGACAACAAGTTCAAAAAACTCATCATCATCGGCGATCGCGTACTTATCCGTCCGGCCCAGTCGAGCGAGCGCACCGAAAGCGGCCTCTATCTTCCTCCTGGTGTGCAGGAAAGAGAAAAAGTGCAACAAGGATATATCATCAAAACGGGGCCGGGTTATGTGATCCCCATGCCCACCGAAGATGAACCCTGGAAAGCCGAGGAAGAAAAAGTGAAATACATTCCGCTGCAGGCCAAAGAAGGCGACCTGGCGATTTTCCTGCTGAGTGCAGTCACTGAAATTATGTACGAAAAGGAAAAATATTTTATCGTGCCGCAGGGAGCGATCCTTATGCTGGAACGGGAAGAGGATTTTTGAACTATTGACTGCAATTGCGGCAAACGCCGTTCACTACCACTTCCGCGTGGCTGGCGGTATAACCTTCCGGCAGGCGAATGGCAGGTACTTCCACATCTTCCAGGCAAATGGTAGTGCTGCAGCGCTCACATACAAAATGCACATGGTGGTCCTGGTGATGACCTTGGGTACAGTCGTCTTTACACAAGGCATAGCGTACTGCATTATCGGCGGTGGGAATGGTGTGTATGATGCCCTTGTCCACAAAGGTTTGCAGGGTACGGTAAATGGTCACCCGGTCGAACCCGGCACCGCTTTTCTTTTCAATATCTGCATGCGCCAACGCACCATCCTGCTGGAAAAACAATTCCAGTATGCGTAGCCGGCTATCGGTGACGCTCAGTTGATTTCGTTTCAGTAATTGCTGTATTTGCTGCGTTTGCCTCATACGGGCCCTACTTATTAAACAAAGAATTTACAAAATTGGATTCGGCCTTTTCATTGAGCAGTTTGGGCACATCTGTTTTCAACTCCTCCAGTTCATCTTTCTTCAATCCATCATAAATCTTCCGCACTCTTCCGCTCCTGTCCACCAGGGCAAAAAACTGCGTATGGATGAACTGGTCTTCTATTCTGTCGTTGCCATTTTTCGGATCATCAAGCAGGTAGCTGGAACGGGCAGCATGATAGAGGCTGTCTTTCCGGCCGGTGAGGAATAACCAGTTGCTGTGATTAACGCCCAGCGAATCTGCATAATGCAACATACGTGCTACACTGTCCGTCCCGGGGTCCACTGTGTGCGACAAAATCCTGAAGTCTTTTTCGTCTTTGAACTGCTGATACACTGCCTTCATGTTGGTATTCATTTTTGGGCAGATGCCTTTGCAGGTCGTAAAAAAGTACTCGGCGAGGTATACTTTACCCGCTACATCCCGCTGCGTGACGGTATTATTGTTCTGGTCGGTGAACGTAAACGGCTGCACATAACTCAATACCGGAAGCTTTACGTCTCCGTAGCCAGGAATCACCAGTCGCAAGCCTGCATAAAACCCAATAATCAGCACCACGAAAAACGAGATATAAATGATGGCTTTCCTGCTCATAGTGTTCGCAAAGTTACGCCAGGGCAAGGTTTAAAAGTTTAATGGTTTAAGGGTTTAAAAGTTCTCTGTGTGCATCATTGATGCTCGTTTCTATCCCTGGCTATTTTGCAGGCTTCGGCTTTCGCGTTATCCGGCCCTTCAACCGCCCTGCCTCTTACCTCATACCCCTTGCCTTTTGCCTCATACCCCTTACTTCTTTCCTTCTCCCAGTTGAAAAATTCTTGCAACTCTGTTGCAAATTTAGCGTATATTTGCAATCCGGATGAAACATCGCATCAATTGGGACGCCCTCGGAATAACTACCTCCATCGCATGCGCGATCCATTGTGCGATCCTGCCCTTGCTGCTGAGTAGCTTGCCCATTCTTGGGGTAGATATCGTAAAAAACGCCTGGTTTGAATATGGGATGATCGCGCTGGCTTTCCTGGTGGGGGTTCAGGCCCTTTCGCACGGCTTTCGCCACCATCATCACCAGTACACCCCCATTCTTGTATTTACGGTGGGCATTCTATTTCTCCTGGCAAAGCAAGTTTGGCATTCGCTGCATATCTGGCTCCTCATTCCCGCTGTGATTGCCATTGTTAGCGCCCACGTCATCAACTTCAGGCTTTGCCGGATCCGTTCGCATCAGCACGGCGAAAACTGCCGCCATTGATTCCTCTTTTCGTAAAACCAAGCTGACATTTTATTGTTATTTTTGCTGACTAATCTCTGTGATATGATAAAAACAGGCAGCCCGGTGATCAGCATCTATACCGAGATGACACCCAACCCGGAAACGATGAAGTTTGTAGCCAATAAATTGCTTTACCCCGGTAAGAGTGTAGACTTCCAGGATATAGCCGCGGCCAAACCTTCCCCACTGGCAACCGAATTGTTCGGCTTTCCCTTTATAAAGGCTGTCTTTATCGCCAGCAACTTCGTAACACTTACCAAAACCAGCGAAACGGAATGGAGCGATGTCATTCCTTCAGTACGCCAGTTCCTCAAAGAATACCTGGAAGAAGGAAAGACCATCGTGAATGAAGATGAAATCGCTGTTATCAAACCCGAAAGCAGCAATGCAGTGGCCGCCGATGATGACGATGTGGTGAAGCGAATCAAAGAATTGCTGGAGAATTACGTGAAGCCAGCCGTAGAAATGGACGGCGGTGCTATCCAGTTCAAAAGCTACGATGATGGGGTGGTGAACCTGATGCTACAGGGAAGCTGTAGTGGGTGTCCGTCTTCAATGATTACCCTTAAATCAGGTATCGAAGGCATGATGAAACGGATGATTCCCGAGGTAAAAGAAGTAGTAGCGGAGGCGGAATAATAGAATAAGATATCAACAAAGGCGCTGTATCCAACAGCGCTTTTTTTTATCTCCATCCTTCACTAAGCTTATCTTAGTTTACTTTAAAAATTACCCCTTGCAGGAAATCGTTCACCAGTTCATAGACGGCATTCGCCAAACCCGCTGGCTGGAATTTGTGGCGGTGATCTTCGGCATTGCCAGTGTGATCTTTTCGCGCATGGAAAACATCTGGGTATATCCTACCGGCATTGTAAATACCCTGCTCTACACCTGGTTTTGTTTCGGCTGGTGGAATCTCTACGCAGAAGGCAGTCTCAACTTCTACTACACCATTATGAGTATCTATGGCTGGTGGGTTTGGGCACAAAAAAAAGAAGGTAAGCACCTGCCAATTAGCTGGAATACGCGAAAAGACTGGACAATAAGCCTGTTGTTCTTCACCGGCAGCTGGGCCCTGCTCTACTTTATTTTGAAAAAATATACGAACAGCGTGGTTCCCTGGGGCGACTCCTTTGCTTCTGCTGCTGCTTACACCGGCATGTGGCAGATGGCGAGAAAAAAAGTGGAGAACTGGATCTGGTGGATCATTACGAACCTCGCCTCTGTACCACTGTACTTCTATAAACATGCTGTTTTCACCAGCGTTCAGTATGTGGTATTCCTGGTGCTGGCCGTAATGGGATATATTACCTGGCGAAATAAAATTACCCGGCAATTGGCAACGGCGTTGGAACAGCCCGGCCAATCCGCCATGATGCAACATGAATCATGAAAAAAATCGTTGTTATCGGTCCGGAATCAACCGGGAAAAGCACCCTCTGTGAAAAACTGGCGGCGCATTACGATTCAGAATGGTGCCCGGAATATGCGCGTGAATACCTCACCCTGCACGGTACCGACTATACCTACGATACCCTGCTGAAAATTGCAAAAGGCCAGGTGAAGCTGGAAGAGCAGGCAATACAAAGAATGAACGGTAGTGCAAACAGGGATAAACCCCTTTTCATCGATACCGATATGTATGTGATGAAGGTTTGGTGTCTCTTTGTTTTTGGTAAATGCCATTCCTGGATTCTCAATCAAATAGAAAAAAGATCCTACGATTTATACCTCTTGTGCAATGTGGATCTACCCTGGGTGAAAGACGAGCTTCGCGAATACCCTGACCTGGAACGAAGACAGAAACTCTATCATATTTATAAAGAAATGCTGATGAACCAGTCCGTTCCATGGGTAGATATCAGCGGTAGCTATGATGAACGGTTGCAAAAAGCCATCAATGCGGTAGATGCATTGCGATAAAACCGGCTAACGCAAGCTCACTTTGCCGATTTTTCTTTGATCACTGTTTTGGGTGTCAGCAGAATTTCATCAAGATCTTCATCGCCACTGAGGTTATTCATCTGGTGCATTATCCAGGGATAGCGACTGGCCACCGGTGCCGCCAATGGGTGTATGCTGTATTTTTTGGGATTGGGTAAACAGGCTGCAATCATCGCAGACTCCTGTGCACTCAAACGGGCGGCTGATTTCCTGAAATTCTTTTTTGCGGCTGCTTCTATGCCAAACACGCCATCTCCCATCTCTGCCACATTCATGTACACTTCCAAAATTCTCTTCTTACTCCAGCAAAGCTCAATCATGAACGTAAAGTAAACCTCCAGCCCCTTCCGCAGCCAGCTCCGTCCCTGCCAAAGAAATACATTTTTGGCGGTTTGCTGGCTAATTGTAGACGCGCCACGGAGCGAACGGCTCCTGCTGTTGTGCTTCATCGCTTTTTCAATGGATTTAAAATCGAACCCATTGTGATCAGCAAACAACTGGTCTTCTGAACAAATCACTGCCAGCTTTGCATTGTACGACATATCTGCTGCATCCACATACTGTCGTTTGAGACCATGCCCTGTGATCAGGCTATACAATTGCGTTAGCGTAACAGGCGGGTTGATCCAGCGCAGCAGGATGATATAAACGAACTGTGCAATAAAAAGAAAAAGAAACACCCGTTTGGTAATGCGCCAGGCTTTCGACAGGATTTCTTTGGCCTTTGAGCTCATGCTCTTCCCAATTTTACGGGCGTGAAGATAAGGGTTCAATCAGGATACCGCAATACGTGGATGATCCAGTTACGACCTGGGCTTCGGGCTGCCCGGCGAATCCATGTGCACATACTCAATGCGCAGTTTGCTTTTTATCCTTAAAAGTTTGTTGGCCACAAAACCGGTTACCACGGCAGCACCTGCAATGCCCAGCCTCCGCAGGTTCTTGCTGTCGCCCACCGATTCGTGTAAATAGCCCGCGTTGATCAGGTTCAGTACAGCATAGCCCGTGCCCCCAATCATAAGAATCCTGCCCGGCAACAACGCCAGCGATCCGGAGCGGTCTTTTACAGTTACTGATTTTATCTCTTTGTAATAGTAGCCTGTGAGGTATACGCCAACGGTGTCAATCCGGGGTAGCCCGAAATAGCCTCCGCCCAGGCGTGTGTCCCATTCGCGCACGAAAACAGTGTCGCTGTGAATAGATTCGATAATGCCATTGACTTCCCTTCCATACTCCGTTGTGAACTGGATACGCAAACCAGGGAAATAGGTTTTTACCGTGCGGTTGTTTTTCTTTTTGACTGAAATAAAATCGCTGGCCTGTGCGAAAGCCTGGCAGGAACTGAACAGTAAAATCAATATCCAAACACTGCGCATGACCTAAATTACGCCAGAACGAATGGAAACCAGTTTGTTTTTTGTTAAGATGCGTTTATACATGCAGGATGGGCTTCAGTTTATCGAGGTGATAGATGGTCTGGTAAAGTAAAAATCCGCCGAAGACCACCAGTATGGTGCCAGCCACTTTATTGATGAGGGAAATATTGTGCACGGTGAGTTTGGTGCGGATTTTTTCTGCGAGCAACACCTTTAGTACATCGGCGCCCATATTCATCAGCAGGCAGGTGGTGAATATTACGATCCGTTCTTCGATGCTGAATTTTACAGAAAACGCCAGCGCATAGAGGAACCAGGTGAGCAGCAATACCGGGTTAAGCGTATTTATCAAAAAGCCCGAAGCGAATATGCGTGCAGCATCCCGCTTCCTGAACCTTACTTCGTTGCCTTCTGCATCGGTACGCAGTTTCACCTTTTTAAAAAACAGGTAGAAAGCCCCCATCCCTACTAAAAATAAGCTGCCCGCCCACCCAATCGCTTTTTTGTATTCGAGTATATCGGTTACCAGTACGGTAAAAAAGTTACTGGCAGTTACGAGTACAATATCGCTCAGCCATACACCGGCTACAAAGCTGAATCCGCCTTTTGTTCCGTTATTCAGGCTTTGTTTGATGATTGTGAAAATAACCGGTCCTACCGAAATCACCAGAAAAAAACCCAGCACCAGTCCGGCCAAGAGTGCTTCAAGCATTCGTATTGTATAAAATGATGAATACCGTGCAGAACAGCTGCATCCCAGCTATTCCTTCGTAATAAAAGCCTGCCAATCCTGCAGCATTTTTCCTTTCAGCACGCGCGGAAATTTATGCTGCCCACCTACTTTCCCCAGTGAGCCCATAAACTTAAAAAATACTTCTTCACGCAACACTTTTACGCTGATATCTTTCAGCGCACTCCGGCGTTCTACTGCATAATCATCGTTCAGTTGTTTCAGGTAGTTGTCGATCTTGTCGCGCAAAATGTCGGCATTGGCCTGATCGTCGCAGGCAACATACCATTGGTGTGCGAAAAAATTACCGTGCGGTACGCCGGCTACCGTAAACTCGGGAATGGAAATGTTGAGTTCTTCGCTGGCGAGCTGCACGGCACGCGTCATATTTTCCACACTAAGGTGTTCGCCTACCAGGCTGAGATAATGTTTGGTCCTGCCCGTGATAACAATTTCACATCGCTCCTTGTCGGTGAAACGAATGGTATCACCAATCAGGTAACGCCAGGCGCCTGCAGCCGTGCTCAGCAACAGTGCATAGTCTTTCCCTTCTTCTACCTCGTGTATCATCAGGGCTTCCGGGTTATCGATCATATTTCCCTCCCCGTCGAAGTTGCTGTCCGTAAACGGCACGAACTCAAGAAATATGTGCTCATTCGTAACGAGTCGCATACCCTTTGCATGTTGCCTGTCCTGGTAAGCGATGAATCCCTCCGATGCCAGGTAGGTTTCAATATAGGTCAGCGGCTTTGCGAGTAGTTTTTCAAACCCTTTTTTGTAAGGTTCAAAGGAAACGCCACCGTGCACAAAAAAGGCAAGATTTGGCCAGATATCGTGAATGGTCTGCACCTTGTACCGCTCAATGATTTTTTCCATGCACAACTGTATCCACGCGGGAACACCCACAATAAATCCTATGTCCCAGTTCGGGGCTTCTTCAACAATTTCTTCCAGTTTCTTTGCCCAGTCTGTTTCCCTTGCAATCTTTTTTCCGGGTTTGTAAAAAGGGGTGAACCAGAAAGGCACTTTCTTGGCCGTGATACCGCTCAGGTCGCCCGCATAATAACCCCTTCCCTTTTGCAGCGAAGTACTGCCACCGATCATCAGCCAGCCTTTGCTTACGGCACTAAAAGGAATATCCTCGTAGGTGCGCAGGCTAAGCAATTGCTTCACCATTACAATGCGGTTACCCCGCAGCAGATCCTTGGTAATGGGAATGTACTTGCTGGCAGCTTCCGATGTGCCGGAACTGAGGGCATAGTATTTTATCTTATCGGGCCAGCATACATCAGGTACCCCTTCGAGGGTTCGATGCCACCAGTCCTTATAAATTTTGCTGTAGTTGCTTGCCGGAACCAGTTCCTGGAATTTCTTGCCGGCATGTTTGCTGAACAGGATTTCATCAAACCGGTAACGCTGGCCAAATTCAGTAAACCTTGCTTTTTTCAAAAGTTTCTTCAGCACTTTTATCTGCTGACGCTTGGGTGAATTGGCAGGCAAACGCAGGGCTTTGGCAACCGATTTTGGCAAATTGAGGTGTATCAGGGCCATGTATGCTCAGCAATGGTTTGATAAGCATCAAAATTACGTATTGCACCTATAAATAGCACAGTACACCAAAGTTTTGTGAGGGGCGGTACCGGCAGCTTATTCCAGGTTTACGCATGCATTAGCAGGGCATTCGTGATTAACAAAATTTTCTTTACCAATTCAGTCAAACCTGTAACTTTCGCACAAATCTTTTTTATGGCAGACAAAACAGCTTTTTCAGACGCGGTCAAAGCAGGTTATACATTCAAAGGCGAAGCTGCACGAATTGGAACAGCAATGCTCGATGGCGAAGTAGTAACTGGTGCCGATGTTTTCCTGCCGTTAAAGACAATGAACCGGCATGGACTAATCGCTGGTGCTACTGGTACCGGTAAAACCAAAACCCTGCAGGTGATCAGCGAGTGCCTGAGCGATGCCAGCGTTCCGGTGCTGCTGATGGATATCAAAGGCGATTTGAGCGGTATTGCCGCTGCCGGAACAGCGAACGACAAAATCAATGAGCGCTATCAAAAACTCAATGTAAAATTCGAGCCTTCCGCCTTCCCGGTGGAATTTCTAACCCTCAGCAACCAGAAAGGATCGCGTTTGCGCGCCACCGTAAGCGAATTCGGACCGGTGCTGCTGAGCAAGATCCTCGACCTGAACGATACCCAGGAAGGTCTCGTGGCCATGATCTTCAAATATTGCGACGATAATAAGATGCCTTTGCTCGATCTGAAAGACTTTACAAAGGTGTTGCAATACATCAGCAATGAGGGCAAGGCGGATATCGAAAAATCCTATGGTAAAATCGCCACTACCAGTACCGGCACCATCCTCCGCAAAGTGGTGGAACTGCAGCAGCAGGGGGCCGATCTATTTTTTGGCGAGAAAAGTTTTGAAGTGGCCGACCTGATGCGGATTGCAGATGATGGCAGGGGCATGGTATCCGTGCTGCGCGTGACGGATCTGCAGGACAAACCTAAACTGTTCTCCACTTTTATGCTGCAAATGCTCGCCGAATTGTACGCGACCTGCCCCGAAGAAGGAGATCTCGATAAACCCAAGCTGGTCATGTTCATCGACGAAGCACACCTCATTTTCCAGGAAGCGTCCGATGCCCTGTTACAGCAAATTGAAACCATTGTAAAACTTATCCGCTCAAAAGGCGTGGGCATTTTCTTTTGTACCCAAAATCCGATGGACGTGCCCGCCAGCGTTTTGGCCCAGCTCGGTTTAAAAGTACAGCATGCGCTCCGCGCTTTTACGGCAGCTGATCGGAAGGTGATCAAACAAACCGCCGAAAACTATCCGGAAACAACTTTCTATAAAACCGAAGACCTGATAACACAAATGGGTATCGGCGAAGCCCTGATCACCATGCTCAATGAAAAAGGAGTGCCGACGCCGCTCGTGCATACCATGTTGCTGGCGCCCCGCAGCCGGATGGATATTTTATCGGAGGCAGAAATTGACGGCATAGTTGCAAAATCAAAAATCGCTGCAAAATACAACCAGGTCATCGACAGCAAGAGCGCGTACGAAATTCTTACCGATAAGCTGGAAGAGGCCGCCGCAAAAACGGAAGCAGAAAAAGAAGACAAAAAGACGGGTAAAGCCGAGCCGGGCTTTTTCGATAATCCCATCGTTAAGCAAATGGGCCGAACCGCTGCCAGTGTTATCACCAGGGGTTTGCTGGGTGCATTGGGACTGGGCGGTCGTTCTTCCAGGAGAAAAAGCCTGTTTTAGGCAGCAAGGGCCCAACCATTGGATGACGGAGGTGAATGCGAGTATTTTTTAAGTTAGTCTTTACAGGATGAACGAATACGTCATTGACAATTATCGCCGGCTCAGGCCCGCTTTATTTTTTTTACCTCTTATATTGTTAGCGGCCATTGCATGGTTTCTTTTTAAACACCATGCACTGCAAGCCGATCAATATGTAGAAGTTCAGCGGCCGGCATTCATGTTTATCAACCATCATTTAGGGCAGTATCCAAACATCATTTACAATATTACCCAGGTTGGAGATGCCTTAATTTTCCTGTCGCTGTTAAGCATTTTCATTGTATACGCTCCGAAGTTGTGGGAAGCACTGTTATCCGCATCCCTGCTATCAATGGTTTTATCCAGCGTGTTGAAAAACTTGTTTTTGGTGCCAAGACCTGCGGTAGCATTGGATAATAGTAGTTTTATTATCATTGGCGAAAGGGCGGTTGGCCATGCCAGTTTGCCTTCCGGCCACTCCATCACCGTTTTCACTACGCTTACTGTTTTGATGTTTGCCTTTATGCCGCGCAAGACCGGCTATAAAGTACTGTGGATTCTTTTAACAGCGGTAACAGGACTGTTGATTGCATTTACAAGAGTAGGTGTAGGTGCACATTACCCGCTTGATGTGATAATTGGCAGTATCGTCGGTTTTATATCAGGCTTATCAGGTATTTTTATAAGCCGGAACTACAAAATTTGGGCATGGGTTGGCAATAAGAAATACCACCCGGTTTTTATTGGGTTGATGCTGGTTTGCTTTGTTATAGTGGTGAGCCAGATAGTTAGCCAACATTTAATAATATTCTACCTGGCGTGCGCCAGCCTGGCTTTCGCGCTGTATAAACTAGTGTATGCGATTATTAAAAAGTGATAGTAAGCTTATTCCATTCGTTATCCTGATAAGTGCCCTGAACCTCGTCTTCTTTCATTTTCCCTTCTTCAGGTTTGTTTATAATAATGTAGACCACAAGAGCCTCAACGGCATCAATATCCTGATCAGCCTGGTGATCCTGATGCTGGTAGCCAATGCATTTTTCTTCCTGCTGATTTGTTACTTGTCGCGCTATGTAGGCAAATTCCTGCTGGTGGTATTTTTTATCGTCAATGCCGTTGCTGTTTACTTTATCAACACCTATAATGTTATCATCGACGAGAGTATGGTGGGGAACGTGCTCAATACCAAATACTCAGAAGCGTCTGGTTTCTTCTCGTTCAAATTATTACTCTATATTATCCTGTTTGGTCTTATTCCTGCGATTTACATCGTTAGGGTCAAATTATCAACCGTACCGGTTAAGCGATTCTTGCTGATAGTGTCGGGCAGCCTGGTTTTCATGATCATCGTTGCCTTTGCCAATGCTCCCAACTGGTTGTGGATCGATAAAAATTCCAAAGTACTGGGCGGACTTGCCATGCCATGGAGTTATACTGTAAACCTCTCGCTTTTTTATGTTCACAAGCAGCAGGAGAATGAAAAGGAAATTTTGTTGCCCAACGCGTCAATTACAGATAGCGCGAAGGCAGTTGTTGTACTGGTTATCGGTGAATCTGCCCGAAGCGAGAATTTTTCTTTGTATGGATACAGCAAGAATACCAATCCGCTTCTTTCCAAAATGCCCGGCGTAGCACATTTCAACGCTACCTCCTGTGCCACCTATACCACGGCCGGTGTAAAATGTATCCTGGAACACGAGAATACGGGCGAGCTGTACGAAATATTACCAAACTACCTGTACAGAAACGGAGCGGAAGTGATCTGGCGCTCCACCAACTGGGGCGAGCCGCCTGTTCATATCAAGAACTATATGAGCAAAGAGGTGTTGATGAAGAATTGCCAGGGAGAAGGATGCAATTTCGACGAACTGCTGTTAAGTCACCTGAACGAACAAATCGCCGCCAGTACCAGTAATAAAGTGCTGGTGGTGTTGCATACCAGTACCAGTCATGGTCCTGAATACAGCAAAAAATATCCGACCCAGTTTGAAATATTCAAGCCCGTTTGCAACAGCGTTGAGTTGGCAAAATGTTCGCAAACAGAACTGGTGAATGCTTACGATAACACAATCGGGTACACGGATTATCTATTGGCCAAAGTGATTGAGGACCTGAAGCAGCTGAAAGCATACAAAAGCTCCATGATTTTTGTATCGGATCATGGTGAATCACTGGGAGAAAAAAATCTGTACATGCATGGCCTGCCGCTGAGCCTGGCGCCAAAAGAACAATACGATATTCCTTTTATCGTGTGGACTTCCGACAGTAGCCTGAAACAGTTGCAGCCCGGTATTACGCTATCTCAGAACTACGTATTTCACAGTGTGCTGCATTTTTTAGGTGTGCAAAGTCCCGTTTACAATGAGCAGTTAAACATCTTCAGGTAGGCAGCCCGGTTGCGAAATGCTTCCCGCGACTTAGTATCTTTTGCGCAGCGATACCCTACCTGCTGCCGTGATTTCAATGTATTGTTCGTCTTGCAGGAAGCGCAGTACTTTTAGAACTTCTTCTGCATCGTTTCCGGCCACCTGCATAAGTTCATGCGTAGTGCAAGGGCCTTGCCGTAGTTTGTCTTCCACTTTTTTGCGAATCTCTTCAAAGCCTGCGCTGGTCAGGGCTGTTTTTTTCGCCTGCAGGCAATTGTCACACACACCGCAGGCAGGAATTGCGTCATCACCGAAATACTGGCCGATAAACTGACTCCGGCATTGTGTCTTCTCCGTAGTATAGCGAATGAAATCTTCAACGCGGCCCTCAAAATTGTTTTTTTGCTGCCCGTATTTTTCCTGGTTGATGTAGAGATCGGCGGCGATCACCCTCGGCTGTAACAGGTACACCTGGGGATTGTCCTTTTGCGGGATGTATTCGATGATTAGGTAATTGCGCAGTATGCGCAGTTGCTCCTGCACAGCGGTTACCTGAGTCTTGAGCCATCCGGCCAGCTGGCGCTCGTAAATATTCACCGGCCGGTCAAAAATGCCCTCGTAGGTGCGCAACAGCAGGGTGATAAGTGGTTCCAGCTTAGGGTTGTCGTTTTCAAACTGGTAAAGGGTTTCCTTGTTACAGATAAATTGCGCCTGCGATGAAACAAATACCTGCTCGTTGAAACGCATATAACCCTCTTGTTCCAGTGTTTTCAACACGAACATGGTTTCGTAAGGGGACAGGCCAAATTTCTTTGAGAAGTCGCCTGTTTCAAAATCAAAAGACTTCCCTTCTCCGCTGCCCGCCGGTAATTGCAGGTAATTGGCAATGGCCTGGTACACTTCGCGGATCTTTTCAAGGCCCGGATAACGAATCGCCACCTGTTCGCGCAATGCGCTGATCTCACCGGGCTGCAGGAGCAACACCGCATACGATTTCAGTCCGTCGCGCCCGGCCCTGCCTGCTTCCTGGTAATAGTTTTCAATGCAGTCGGGCAGGTCGAAATGTACAACTGCGCGCACGTCGGGTTTGTCGATGCCCATGCCGAAAGCATTGGTGCAAACCATGCATTGGATTTCATTGCGCATCCAGGCATCCTGCTTCTGCGTGCGCAATTCACTGGTTAACCCGGCATGGTAAAAGTTGGACCGGATTCCCATTGCCTGCAACTGGTCAGATACATCTTTGGTTCGGCGCCGGCTCTTACAATACACAATGCTGCTGCCTTTTACCTGTTCCAGTATTTCTGCCAGTTTGTTGATTTTGGCATCCACGTTGAATACGCTGTAAGAAAGATTGGGGCGCTGAAAAGATTGCCTGAACAGCTGGTAGGGCTGCTTAAACCGGAGTTTGTCGCAGATATCTTCCTGTACTTTTCGCGTAGCCGAAGCCGTTAGCGCCAGCACGGGTACCCCTGGCAGTTCTTCCCGCAGTGCGGCAATCCGCAGGTAGGAGGGACGAAAATCATATCCCCACTGCGAAATACAATGCGCCTCATCTACCGCAACCAGTGTAACATCCAGCGAAGGCAGGTATTCCAGGAACAGCGCACTCTCCAGCCGCTCGGGAGATACATACAGGAACTTGCAGTTGCTTTCGGAAGCCGTCTTTAAAATCTGAATCAGTTCCTGCCGGCGCATGCCTGTATAGATGGCATAGGCCGTAATCCCTCTTTTGCGCAGGTTTTCTACCTGGTCTTTCATGAGCGCAATGAGCGGACTTACTACCAGGCATAGTCCCCGGTTAATCATACCCGGCACCTGGTAGCAGATCGATTTCCCCCCACCCGTGGGTAACAGTGCCAGGGTGTCTTTGCCTAGTAGTACTTGCTGGATAATGTCTTCCTGTTGCGGCCGAAAGCGGTCATACCCCCAATACTGCTTCAATACACTGCGCGTTGACCCGGCAGGGGAAGCTGCGCCGTTTTGTGGCGGCAGGTGTTCACTATCATTCTGGGAACAGGCTTCGTTCATGTCATATATCCCAGGTCGGGAGTAGATGTAAATATAACGCCGAAGAAGACTCCCGGCGCAAGTTCAAACAGCACGGTTACAAACTAAAAACTGCAGGCAAAGTCCCTCAAATTTGAGGCAGCGTGTAAGTTTGCGTGGATCCCGCATGAAGGACTAAGAACAATGAACCAAAAACGATGAACACATTCCAAAGTAGCGCAACTCATTAACTTCAGACAATCGACTAAGGACGCTGGACTACCGACTAATTAAACGACTTTCTTTACAAAGAGTCTCACCGAGTTCGCCGCCAGCACCACATCGCTCAAACCCATAATCAGCGCCGCGGCAGCTGGGATGAAGGCGCCAAATGCTGCAAAGGGGATAGCGATGATATTATAAAAGAAGGCCCAGAAAAGGTTTTGGCGGATGGTAATCAAGGTATGCCTGCCCAGGCCCAGGGCCTCAGGTAATTTTTGAAGTCCGTTGTTCATCAGCACCACGTCCGCCGTTTGCATGGCAAGTTGCGATGCATCTCCCATGGAAACACCAATGGTTGCTTTTGCCAGTGCCGGCGCATCGTTGATGCCGTCGCCTACCATGGCCGATGGTGCAGCTGCATTGAGATCACCTACTTTTTGCAGTTTTTGTTCCGGTGTTTGTTCAGCTATCACTTCATCGATACCCAGCTTTTCGCCCAGCGCCTTTGTTTTTGCCTGTTTATCGCCACTCAGCAAAATTGTTTTGATGCCTTTAGATTTGAAGTAGCGGATCACTTCGGGTGCTTCCGGTCTTATCTCATCACTAACATCTATCCAGCCCAGCAATTGATCGTTCTTCACGATGTATACATTGTGCTGCTCGTCTTTGGTCAGATGTGCTGCTACTTTGTAAGAACCGGCATAATAGGTATCACCTTCTTTGGATACCGCTTTCATACCAAGCCCTTTTATCTCTTCAATTTTTTGCCAGATGATCGGCTTGGTTTTCCAGCCTGTGCTGATGCATTGCGCAATCGGGTGGTTGGAAAACTTTTCCATTGAGAAAGCCAGCTGCTTAAAGCTGTTTTCATCTGTAGCGTGCTCCGTAACAGCCCAGTTGTTGATGGTAAACTTCCCGGTCGTTAAGGTTCCGGTTTTATCGAATACTATCTGTTGAATCGTTTTAAAGGCTTCCAGGCTTTTGGCATTCCGGAACAGGATGCCTTTGCGTGCTGCACGACCCAGTCCTACTGCAATGGCCGCAGGCGTCGCGAGTCCCATGGCACAAGGACAGGCAATCACCAATACCGCGATGCTGCGCATGAGGGCCGGACCAAAAGCATGCAATACGAAGTAATTGATTATAAAAGTTAACAGGGCGATACCCAGTACCGTAGGCACAAAAATCGCACTGATCTTATCGGCAAGCTGTTGCACCGGTGGCTTATCACCCTGTGCTTTCTTTACCAGGTCAATGATATTGGCCAGTACGGAATGACTGGCTGCTGCGGTTACCTGTGCTTTTACCACGCCGTCTGTTACCAGGCTGCCGCCGATCAGGTTATCCTTGGGGTGTTTGGACAACGGCATGCTCTCGCCGGTGATAATGGCTTCATTCACGCTGGCATCTCCCCAGATAATGCGGCAATCCGCCGGTACCTGTTCTCCCGATTTAATCAGAATTAAGTCGGCTTCTTTCAGCTGTGTATTTTCAATGGGGAACAACACTTCCTGGTGCTGGTCGTCGAATGCAATCATATTGGCCATTACTACCTGGTTTTTGGCCAGTTTATTCAGGGCCCTTTGCGTAGTGGCAATGGATACATCCTCGAGGTAGTTGCCGAAGAATACCAGGGTAATAATAGTCGCGGCTGTTTCATAGAACAGAAAATTCTCACCGAGATGGAACAGGGTGCCGGCCAGACTGTATCCAAAAGCTGCTGTTGCGCCGAGGGTGATGAGCACATTCATGTTGGGAACCCCATTGGCAAGGCTTTTCCAGGCACTGCGGCCAAAGTATTGCATCCCGGTAATGTAAACGGGCAAACAAAGTGCAAGCTGTAGCCAGGGATTCATCAACCAGTGCAGGTGCACCGGTAACATGTGCAGCATCAATACCAGTGTGAACGGTAAACAGATCAGCAGGTAGCGAAGGAATTTATTCATGGGCGCTGCTTCTCCTTGCTGAACGGGCGCGGTACTGTCCACCACTTTATACCCAAGATCATTGATGCCTTTCTTTAAGGTTTCTTCGGGAACAGTGGCATCTACCATTTCAAACAATACTTCTCCACTCACCGGATTCACCTTTACATCCTGCATCCCTTTTTTCTTCAGGTAGGAAGAGATGGCCAGTGCGCAATTCGCACAATCCATGCCGTCCACTTTCCAGTTTACCTGGGCTGTATTTTCATTTGCCATAATTTCATCTCCTCCTGGTACAAATTTACGAAGTAGAGAAGGCCAGGGGGCTGATTCTGATAGCAATTACATACACATCGTTGCATTTTGCGGGTTGCTTCAATTGATTTTTATCAGCGGCGGGGTACATTTGCAGGCTAAACCAGTGAATCTTGCACCTGGAATACGAACAATCATCGATTCGGGATATTGCCCGGCTTTTTATCGAACGATATGGACAGCGCACCGTATTCGCCTTCCATGGCGAAATGGGTGCCGGCAAAACCACTTTTATCCATGCACTGTGCGATGAACTGGGTGTTACTACGCCGGTAAGCAGTCCAACTTTCTCCATCATCAATGAATATGGCGGCAAAGTGCCCGTTTATCACCTCGACTTGTACCGTCTTTCCGATGCGAATGAAGCAGTGAATGCCGGGGTGGAAGATTGTTTGTACAGCGGTACCATTTGCTTTGTAGAATGGCCGGAAAGAGCCGCCTCATTGCTGCCGCCTGACACGGTACACGTTTACCTGGAGGCGACGGGCAGCGTTAATCGGCGTATTCGCATAGAGGATAAATAACTATATTTGAAGAACAGTCCTTTACAAAAACTACAGGCACTATCTCTATCCACAACAACCCACATGCATGCTGCAGCCAAAACCGATTATCAGCACTTCCTTTAGTTTTGAAACGCTGGAAGAAAAGCTGGATGTGAAGCCAAAAGGTTCGGAACTGGTGATTGGCATACCCAAAGAAACTGCCTTCCAGGAAAACCGGATTGCGCTCACCCCGGAAGCCGTAGGGGTACTGGTGAGCAATGGCCACCAGGTGATCATCGAACACAATGCAGGCGATGCTGCGCATTACCGCGACAAAGACTACAGCGAAGCCGGTGGTAAGATCGTGTACGACAAAGCAGAAGTGTATAAAGCGCCGGTATTGGTAAAGAGTGCTCCCGTTATCGAAGAAGATTTGCCCTTACTGCAGTTTAACCAGGTCATTATTTCTCCTATCCACCTGAGTGTGCTGAAGGCTGAGATCCTGGAGAAAATGATGGAGAAAAAAATTACGGCTGTTTCGTTTGAAAATCTGAAAGACGATAGCGATTCTTATCCCATCGTCCGCAGCATGAGTGAAATTGCCGGGAGTGCGGTGATGCTTATTGCCGCGCAATACCTGGGATCGGCGAATCATGGTAAAGGAGTGTTGCTGGGAGGAATTTCGGGTATCCCACCCACCAAAGTCATCATCATTGGTGCTGGTATTGTAGGAGAGTATGCGGCCCGTGCTGCTTTGGCATTGGGTGCTTCCGTGAAGATTTTTGACAATAGCGTATACCGCCTGAAAAGGTTACAGAACAATATCGGTCAGCGTATGTGGACCA
>JAGWTK010000386.1 GCA_028876035.1 Bacteroidota bacterium | reverse complement strand
GAAATTCCAAAGTCGGCCAGGGTGGCGTTTGGTGGTGATGGGTTTTTCGAATATACCATCCATGCAGATGCGGAGCATATACTACTGCGCACCCGCATCAGGCTAAGCCGAACCTTTTACGGGGCTGATGAATACAACGACCTACGCGACTTTTTTGCATTCATTATAAAAAAGCAGTCAGAACAGATCGTTTTTAAAAAAATAAAGACCTGATTCAGCGAAATGAAACGCTATTACTCAAGCATGAACCGTCATCGTTATTTGGGAATTTTTTTTGTTGTCGTATTCCATAGCCTGCATGCCGGCGCGCAAAAAATACCCGTTCAGTTTGGCAAAGTGACCGCAGCCGATTTTACACTGCCGGCTTCACCTGCGGTGGACAGCAATGCTGCCGCGGTGATTGTTGCCGATTATGGTGAAACAGGTTTCAAAGGAAATGCCAATGGCTGGGTCAGCTATGTGTTCAAAAAGAAAAAGCGGATTAAAATTATCAACAAGCAGGCTTTTGACCTTGCAACCGTGGCCATTGCATTGTATACCGAAGACTAGCAAACGGAAAAACTCGACGATTTAACGGCAACCGCCTATAACCTTGAAGATGGCAAGGTTACTTCCACCAAATTAGAGAAGAAAGAACTGTTCAGTGAAAAAATCGATAAAAACCGGGTGATTAAAAAGTTCACTATCCCCGGCGTGCGGGAGAACAGCATTGTAGAATATTCCTATACCATTGTCTCTGATTTTTATTTCAATATCCCGTACTGGGAATTCCAGGATACAGAATACCCGACACTGTGGAGCGAATACCAGGTTAATATTCCCAGCCTGGTCAGTTATGTATTTAACAAAAGAGGCTATCATTCCTTTTTCATCGATAAAGCAGATGAAGGAAAGGAAAACTACCTGATACGGCAAACGAAAGACAGCCGTGGCATGAGCGGTGCAGAACAAACTTTCAATGTGAATGCCTATACCGTGAAGCACCGCTGGGTTATGAAGGATGTTGAAGCCTTTGGCCAGGAAGAATTTTTGTATTCACCAGAGAATTACCAGGATCAGATCGATTTCCAGCTTTCCAAGATTTATGATGGACAGGATACAAAAGATGTGAAGAACACGTGGGCAAAACAAAACGAAGACATGCTTAAAGACGCAGACTTCGGTCGATTTATGGAGCCGGATGAAGACATGAGCTGGCTGGACGATGTATTGAAGCCGGTCGTCGACGTCAATGCAAGCCGCATGGAACAGGCAAAGCAGGTGTATTATTTTGTTTCTGACAATTTCACCTGTACAGACCACCACCATCGCTACCTGCGCAGCCCGCTTCGGGAGATTGTGAAAGGCAGGAAGGGCAACGTGGCGGAAATTAATTTGCTGCTCACAGCCCTGTTGCGGCGCTTACATATTGAAGCGGCACCCGTTGTGCTGAGTTCAAGGCAAGCTGGCGTCAATTATGATTCTTACCCTGTACTTAGCCGGCTGGACTATGTGGTTTGTCATTTTTCCATGGATAATACCCAATATTTCCTGGATGCGTCCTGGCGTGATCTTGGTTTTGCCCAGCTTCCCCCAGCATGTTTTAATGGCCACGGGCGCATCATCAGTGCTACCGAGTCCGGCCCTGTATACCTAACGGCGGATACGATCCGGGAAGTCCGTAAAACCGTGGTAAATTTCAGCGCAGGACCAGGAAAAGACAAGGCGCTCGTGGGTGCATGTACGGTGCAATACGGACACATCGAATCTTTTAACCAACGACAAGCCATTGCAGAAAAGGGATTGCCTGCCTTTTTTCAGGGCGTTGCCGGAAACGGGGGCGATGAATGGTCGATGAAAGAAAGCTGGGTTGACTCGCTCAAGAAGCGGGAGTTCCCCTTAACGGCTCATTTCAATGTTAGCTGGAACAGTTTCGGCAGCAATGACCTGGTATATTTCACTCCGATACTTTGGGGAGGCTACAAATCAAATCCCTTTTCAGCCGCCAGCCGGCGTTACCCGGTGGAAATGTCTTACCCGGTCAACGAGACTTACTATCTCAATTTTGAAATTCCGGATGGGTATACAGTTGATGAAATGCCGAAGTCACTGAAGGCAAGCTATAATGTGAACGAAGGTTCGTTTGAGTACCTGATCCAGCGGACAGACAATGCCATCCAGCTAAAATCTACCCTGGTCCTCAAAAAGGCGATCTTTGATCCCGAAGACTATGCTTCCCTACGCGATTTCTTTGCGCTGGTGGTGAAGAAACAGGCGGAGCAGATTGTATTTAAAAAGAAAAAATAAGCATCAGTCGCTTTGATTAGTATTCACACTCCCTGCTCACGCAGCTTGTTGGTGCCATTACTTCTGTTGGCATCATGGTGCTGTGCATCGCCGCTGGCAGCACAGGAAATTCGTCCGGTCGAATTTGGGAAGTTGTGGCCCGGCGATTTCACGCTGCATCCTTCTGCTGTTCTCGACAGTAGCAACGCGGCCGTGATCATAGCAGATTATGGAGAAACTACGTTTAAGGGAAATTCCCATGGCTGGGTGAGTTATGTGTTTACGCATAAAAAGCGGATCAAAATCCTGGACAGTCGCGCATTTGACCTTGCAACAATCGAAGTTATTCTCTACTCAGATGGCGAGCAATCGGAGCAACTCGAAGACCTCACGGCGGCATCCTACAACCTTAAGGGCGATACCATTTTGGTAAACAAGGTTGACAAAAAAGATATTTTCACTGACAAAATCGATAAGAACCGGGTCGTGAAGAAATTCACCGTTCCGGGTGTAAAAGAAAACTGTATCATCGAATACTCATATACCATTGTGTCTGATTTTTATTTCAACATCCCCTCCTGGGAGTTTCAGCATCGCGGGTATCCCACACTCTGGAGCGAATACAAGGTAGAGATACCGGCCATGGTTACCTATGTGTTCAACAAAAGAGGATATCATTCATTTGACATCGACGAGCAAGGCGAAGGCAAGGCCACGTACCAGATAAACCGCGCTAATAACAGTCATATTGCAGGTATTGATATGGGAGTAAGTGTAAAGTCCAAAACTGTTAAACACCGCTGGGTAATGAAGGATATGGAAGCATTTGGGCATGAAGATTATCTGTACACACCAGAGAACTATCTCGATCAAATCGATTTCCAGTTGTCGAAAACATTCAACGGCGAAGAAACCAGTGTTGTAAAAAATACCTGGGCAAAGCAAACAGAAGATATGTTGCGCGATAAGCAATTTGCCAGTTTTATGAGCGGGGAAGAAGACATGGGTTGGATGGACGATTACCTGGCGGCATCTGTACACCCATCGGGTTCGCCCATTGAACAGGTCCGGCAAGTGTACAACCATATTAGCGGAAATTTCAGCTGCATTGATCACCATTCCAAATACCTGCGCTCTTCTATGCAGGCCGTTGCTAAAGCACAGAAAGGAAGCGTTGGTGAAATCAACTTGTTATTGACCGCCTTGTTGCGACGTCTTCATTTTGAAGCTGCGCCTGTTGTTTTAAGTACCCGGGAAGCAGGTTTCAATGATGAATCTTACCCGGTGCTTACCCGGCTGGACTATGTCGTGTGCCGGGTAATGGTAGATGATGCAGAATATTACCTCGACGCCTCCCAACCTCAATTGGGATTCGGCCAGCTTCCCCCCAATTGTTACAATGGACATGCAAGGGTGATCAGCCCGGTCAACAGCAAATCCGTTTTCTTCCTGGCCGATTCGATCAAAGAAACGCACAAAGTAATGCTGCATTTCTTCCCTTCAGGCGATCCGGCTAAACCACTGGCCGGTTCCTGTGTCATCAATTATGGGATGATGGAGTCTTTCAACAGCCGCGTGGAAATTGCCGCAAAAGGTTTGCCGGCTTACCTGCGCAGAATTACCGGTATCGGCGGCGAGGAAATGCAGATAAAAGAATCCTGGGTGGATTCGCTTGATAAAAAAGAGCTGCCCATCTCTGTCCATTTTAATGTAGACATCAATAGCTTTAATGGATCGGATATCGTTTATTTCAGTCCGGTTTTATGGAGTGGCTATAAAAAGAATCCATTTGCAGCCCTGACCCGGCGCTACCCGGTGGAAATGTCCTACCCGCTCAATGAAACCTACTACCTTACTTTGGAAGTACCTGAGGGCTACGAAATCGACGAGCTGCCGAAGTCAATTAAGATAAGTTATAACGCGAATCAGGGTTACTTCGAATACATCGTACGCCAGTACGAAGGCACGATTCAATTGCGCAGCACTATCCTGCTGAAGAAGGCCCTTTTCGACGCAGAAGACTACAACAGCCTCCGCACTTTTTTTGCCGATGTAGTGAAAAAGCAGGCCGAGCAGATCGTTTTTAAAAAGAAAAAGTAGCCGGCG
>JAGWTK010000385.1 GCA_028876035.1 Bacteroidota bacterium | reverse complement strand
TCAGCGCCGACTGGCAAAAGGCCAGTAAGATCATCCACCAGTTCTTATCGAAAGCGAAGCAAACGACCGGTGATGCCTTCCTGCTCTGGCGTTTGAAACAGATCATCGCTGCAGGCGGCATCGATACGCAGGGTGATGTAAAAAAGATGAAAGACTTCGAAGTAAAGTTGCAGGGTGCTGCCAGCCTGCAAGCTTCTGAACAATAAAACAGGCAGATCAAAACATAGCTTCAATGAGTGCTTCCAAAAATAAACCAGGCGGATTTCTCGACAACGATAACGGTCTGCAGGGACAGTACAAAAACTGGTTCCTTGACTATGCCTCATACGTAATTCTTGAACGAGCCGTTCCCGCCATTGAAGACGGATTGAAACCCGTGCAGCGCCGCATCCTCCATGCGATGAAGGAAATGGATGATGGCCGCTTCAACAAAGTAGCCAATATCATTGGCCAGGCCATGCAATACCACCCGCATGGCGACGCTAGTATTGGCGATGCGCTCGTAAACCTCGGGCAAAAAGATCTACTGATTGATACCCAGGGAAACTGGGGAGATGTAAGAACCGGCGATGATGCTGCAGCTTCCCGTTATATTGAAGCACGTTTGTCGAAGTTCGCCCTTGAAGTTGCATTCAATGCAAAGACCACCGAATGGCAGCTGAGTTATGACGGCAGAAAGAACGAGCCCGTAACCCTGCCCATGAAATTCCCCCTGCTGCTGGCACAGGGTGCAGAGGGTATCGCCGTGGGCTTGTCAACCAAAATTCTGCCACACAATTTTTGCGAACTCTGCGAAGCAGCCATCAAATACCTGCGCGGCAAACGATTCGAACTCTTCCCGGATTTCCTAACGGCAGGCATGATTGATGTAGACAACTACAACGAAGGCAAACGCGGTGGCAAAGTACGGGTGCGCGCCCGTATTGAAGAAGTAGATAAGAAAACCCTTATCATACGGGATGTTCCCTATGGCGTTACGACCGCTGCCTTGATGGACAGTATTGTAAAAGCAAATGACCAGGGGAAGATTAAAATCAGGAAAGTTACCGATAACACGGCGGCCGAAGTGGAGATCCAGGTCGATCTCGCCCCTGGCATTTCACCCGATATCACTATTGATGCCCTTTACGCGTTTACCGACTGCGAAGTAAGCATCTCCCCCAATGCCTGCGTAATCATCGACAACAAACCCAAATTCCTGGGTGTCCATGAACTGCTGAAAGTATCGACCGACAACACGCGGGAACTGCTGAAACGCGAGCTTGAAATAAAGCTGGCAGAACTGCAGGAAAAATGGCACTATACATCGCTGGAAAAAATATTCTTCGAAGAAAAGATTTATAAAGAACTCGAAAAAAAGCACGCCACCTGGGACAAAGTACTGGAAGCCATAGCAGCGGCTTTTGCACCTTTCCGCAAACAACTGCGAAGGGATATAACGCGCGAAGACGTGGTGAAACTAACGGAAAAGCCTGTCCGCCGGATTTATCGCCTGGACATCGACGAGCTTAATGAACAGATAAAGGCGCTGGAGGCAGATATCAAACAGGTGAAATACGATCTGGCGAACCTCACTGATTTTGCCGTGGCCTATTATGAAAACCTGCTGAAAAAATACGGGAAGGGACGCGAACGGAAGACTGAAATCAGGCAGTTCGATGTTATCCAGGCCAAGCAGGTAGCAATCGCCAACGCGAAACTGTATATGAACCGCGAAGACGGTTTTATCGGCACCAGCCTGCGCAAAGATGAATTTGTGTGCGACTGCTCCAGCCTCGACGACATCATCGTATTCACCAAACGCGGCATCATGAAAGTGGTGAAAGTGGCCGACAAAACCTATATCGGGAAAGACATCCTGCACGCCGCCATCTTCATGAAGAACGACGAACGCACGACTTATAATATGGTGTATGCGGATGGAGCTACCGGTACCAGCTATGCAAAACGATTCAATGTAACCGGCGTTACCCGCGACAAAGAATACGATCTCACGAGGGGGCATGAAAAAAGTAAGGTGCACTATTTATCGGTTAACCCCAACGGCGAGGCAGAAGTGGTGAAAATTCTCCTGACGCCTGGCAGCTCTGCCCGGAACAAAGAACTTGACTTCTATTTTGAAGAACTGGAAATCAAAGGCCGTAACAGCATGGGTAACCAGGTAACAAAATATCCGGTCAAATCTGTAAAATTCAAAGAAGCCGGCAAATCAACATTGGCAGCTAAAAAGCTTTGGTTTGATGACAAGTTTGGCCGTTTGAGCGCTGAAGAAAAAGGACAGTACCTGGGCAGTTTCGAAGCTGAAGACCGCATCCTTATCTTCTATAAAGATGGCAGCTACGAAATAACCGACCAGGAATTAACCCAGCGCATTGATGCTGAAAAAGTGCTGGCTATCCAAAAGTTCAATCCAGAAAAGATTGTAACAGCCGTTTATCTCGATAAAGAAAAACTCCAGTTCAATATCAAGCGTTTCAAAATCGAAACCACTACCCTGCACAACCATTTTAGCTTTATCAAAGAAGGCGAGGGCAACTACCTGGAAGCTGTTTCCACCGATGATGAACCGATCCTCGCCGTGCAAAGCGGACGGGGTGACCAGGTACGCAAAGCCAAATTCAAAGTGGTAAAGCTGGTGGAGGTAATGGGGTGGAAAGCGGTGGGTGCTAAACTGGTCGACTTCAGTAAGACACTGAAAATGGAATGGGAAAAAAGCAAGGACGACAAGAACCAGCCCGAATTGTTTTAACAATCCCGCTGCAACGGTTCAGCCCCAATCATGGTCAGTCATCGAAAATTAGTCAATGAAAAAGCGATTTTTGGCAATAGGCGTGCTTGCGCTCCTGCTCGTATTTTCCTGTTCCAAGTCGAACCGCAATAACCGCCTGATTCAGGGAGATTGGGAATTGCGCAAAGCAGTGGGCGGCTTCGCAGGCACCCAGGAATTTGCACCGGGCAACGGCAACAGGATAGCATTTATCTCAGCAACGGCTTTCACCAGGCAATGGGGCAACACTTCTGTTACCGGAACCTACGAACTGCAACCATCTGCACAAACAGCAAATTACCTGCTCACACTTCATTATATGCAGGACGGCAACAGAATCGATCGTAGCGATAGCGTGCGTTTCGATAAATCGCAACTAATCTTTCTGCCCACCGAAACCTGTTGCGATATTCCCACTACCTATTATGAACGCATCGATTAACGGGCGGGTTTTCGCTTCTTCAGCCGTACAACAGCGTTCTGGGTAAGGCTGCTCGAAAGAAATACTTCGTGGTGTTTTTCTCCATCAGCAACCACCATTAGCGCAGTATTGGGAGGAAATTTCCCGAGGTTCTCCGCATACATGGAAATTTCTGTGATGGCATGTGCGCTGTCCATCGCGAGGTACATATTCAATGCACGTTCAGATAATGGCTGGTGGCTGAGTACCGGCACTTTATTGATAAATACCGCAATGCTGTCGCCATCGATATCGCCGTTATCATAAAAGCTGATACGAACAGAATCACTTTCAATTTCAATCTCGGAGTTGAGAATGTTCTTACGGGCGCTGAATGCAGTCACCAGTTTCTCCAGCTCTTTTTTCTTCGCCGCTTCCGCCAGTTTAAATGCTGTGGAGTCTATCGTACTGTGTTTACCTGCAGAATCATTCGTCTCCCGACTGACCATCCTTTCTGCCATTGCATCGGGGGTTGACACTTCTTTAGCACTAATCACCAGCTCTTCCGCACGGGGTTTCCAGTATTTCTTTGTGTTGGACGCATTGCTGCGAATCAGGCTGTCCTGGTTTTTCTCGTTTACATCCAGCGTATAACGAAAGCTTAGCTCTGGACAGGTATACTTGTATTTTTCCTGGCTCACAAACGAACCGCTCAGGGTTGATTTCACTTTAGAAACCATCAGTGTCGCACGCAGATCCATCGGGCAGTCGATGCCATCAATATCCCTGCTCTTGTAGTAAGTAACCGGAATATTTTTAATGGTCAGCGAACGCGTGGCGGGATTGTAGGTGCCACGGACATAGTAGCTCTGGTAGCCGCTCCGGAAGTAATATCCGAAAACACCTTCTACTTCGTTGCCCTTTTGTTTGATGATTAACTCGGTGAGGTAATTATTGGCATTAGCGCCTTTGGCCGATGGATCTGCCAATCCGTACCAACTGCCGGTAACGGTTTGACCGAAAACGGGCGCCGTAAAAAAACAAACTGCGATCAGAATATAGCGCATACATGAAGGTAGGTGAAAATGGGAAATTGCCCGGGGCAGCAGAAGCAAAAAACCTGCCGGAGGAGCAGGTAAGTCGTTAAATGATTTGCGGGGATTGCTTATTGGTATTTATTAAGGTACCGTTTCATTTCTTTCTCGGTGTCCCTGGC
>JAGWTK010000384.1 GCA_028876035.1 Bacteroidota bacterium | reverse complement strand
ATCGAAGCCCGCACCCGTGCTCAGCACCACGAAGCCCGCAGTAATTGACACACCCGTGCCTGCTGTGGCAACTTTGCCATTACCGGAAAACAGCGCCATGTATGTTACTGAACGGGCAACAGCGCCTTCACTGTCCTGGGGGTTGATTGCGGCTTCATTTATCGGAATTGCCACCCTGGTTGGATTGGGTGTAATGATTGGCATGACCCTAAGCCGCGACCGGAAGGATAACGGTCTCGTACAAACGCAGCCCGCCGGTCACCGCCCGTCTCCCGAGCTGGGACAGAATGCTGCCGCCAGCACGCCCACAACGGCGTCCCCGGTGGATAATATGCATACCTCCCTGGTTGCAATGCCCGATGAAGCAGCACTTCCTCACGCACCGGCGGAAACGCACCCGGTGAAAACGATTGTGAAAACAATTATTGCACAGCCCGATAAGAGTGCAACCGAGAAGGATGTTGCCAAATCGCCCGATAACAATGGCGGCGATAAGCCCAAGCCAAAAGAAGATGCAATGGTTACCCGTGAAGCGGCACCGAAGGCAACCCTTAATATTGGGAAAGACGTGTTCATTCAAACCAACAATTTTAAGACGGGCGCATTTGGTGGGATTTCTTCACTGGAATGCACGGTCGTAAATAATTCCAGGCTTCCGCTGGAGACGGTAGAAGTTGAAATAGACTACGTGCAGGCGAACAGCAAGGTGTACAAAACCGAAAGATTGTTATTCAAAGACGTGCCGGCCAATAATCAGATTACGCTGCCAGCTCCTTCGAGCAGCCGGGGGGTAAAAATCATTGGCCGCGTAGTGAGGGCAGATGCTGCAGCGGGTACGGTGAAATCTTAATATGTTAACGGAGGTCAATTGGCATAGTACTTGGAAATTACCAGGCATTCCGTATTCTTTTCTATAAAGGCAGGAACAGCCGGCAACGTGGGAATGAACATTACAGCATTCCAATTTTTTTCATCATTACGAAATAACAAGGCCATCTGAAAAGATGGCCTTGTTTTATGAATGGCTGTTTCGCGTATTACATCAGCTTCCAGCCTGAACGGTATTCACGTTTAACGTACTGGTTGGCCTCATCGAAGTTGGTGATCTTCATATTCTGTGCGTCCCACAGCAGTTTCTTTCTGCCCGGGAAACCTTTGCCATCCGGACCTTTTACCAGGTAACTGCGCAGGGCCAGGTTGCCCATCAGGATGGTTTCGGTGAGAGGTCCGGCATAATCGAAATTGGAACTGGTGACAGCGTTTCCAAAGCCGGCAATACAAGCGTTTACCCATTGCAGGTAGTGCCCTTCGGGTACGCGGGCGAGTGTTTGCGGTACGTTCACTTCTTTTGTGCGTGTTGTGGGCAACAGTGTTGGATTGGCGCCATAACATTCGCACATCATCTTGCCTTTGGTGCCCGTGATGATTACGCCACCGTCGTCGCCACCCATGCGCTCATTCGGGCCCAACTCATCGGGGCGCTCGGGAATGATGCCGCCATCCATCCAGTATAGTTTCACATCCGGCTTTCCGTTTTTGCCCGGAAATTTCAGTTTAACTGAAGAAGAAATGGGACAGCTTTCAGGATAATAGGCCGCATTCCACATCTTTTCAAATACAGCACCTTCACTGCATTCTACTTCGGAAGGATAACCAAGTCCGACTGTTTTAAAAGCGGGATCGATGAGGTGACATCCCATATCGCCGAGGGCACCGGTGCCATAGGCCCAATAGCCGCGCCAGTTAAACGGAAGAAACTCTTTGTGGTATTCCTCGTACTGGGCCGGCCCCAGCCAAAGATCCCAATTCAGTTCTTTGGGTATTTCGTCTTTTCCTTTAGGATTGCCCATGCCCTGTGGCCATACAGGACGGTTGGTCCAAACATGGATTTCGGTCGCATCGCCTATCAACCCTGCGTTGTACCATTCCTGCATCTGGCGTACGCCATCGCCCGAGGAACCCTGGTTGCCCATTTGTGTCACCACCTTGTATTTGCGGGCGGCTTCCGTTAGCATGCGGGCTTCGTAAATATCGTGCGTCATCGGCTTTTGTACATACACGTGCTTGCCCAGTTGCATCGCCGCCATGGCTGCTACGGCGTGGGTATTGTCGGGGGTTGATACGGATACCGCATCGATATTCTTTGCTTCCTTTGAAAGCATCTCCCGAAAGTCTTTGTAATACTTTGCTTTTGGAAATCGCTTAACGGAATCAGCCGCCTGCCGATCGTCTACATCGCACAAAAAAGCGATGTTCACGTTCGGGCTCTTAGAAAATTCGCGCAGGTCACTGTTGCCTTTTCCACCGGCACCGATGCCGGCGATAGTCAGTTTGTCACTGGGTGCAACAAAGCCCCTGCCCAATACGGATCGCGGAACGATAAAGAATCCGCCGGCAGCAATCGTTGTGTTTTTCAAAAAGCTTCTTCTTGAAAAATCCTGTTTGTTTTTTTTCTTCTGAGCCATTTTTGTTTTAAGTTCTAAGTTTTAAGTTCTAAGTCGGTATTTGGTCGTCTTTGTAATTAGTACTTGATACTTTGTACCCGTTACATAAGTTTCGCCTCCAGGCCGATGCTTGTGTTCAGGAGTTTGCTGATGGGGCAGTTCTTTTTTGCGTCCTCAGCGCACTCCTGGAATCTGGCATTGTCTATCCCGGGAATTTTCGCGGTGAGTACAATGTTCGATGATGTAATGGCACCATCTCCCAGTTCAACCGTTGCAGTTGCTTCGAGTGATTCGGCCGTAAAGCCTGCCGCCTGCAGTACAAAGCTTAATTTCATGGCAAAGCAGCCCGCATGTGCCGCCGCTACCAGTTCTTCAGGATTGGTACCTACGCCCTGTTCAAACCTGGATTTAAAAGAATACTGTGTTTTGCTGAGTGTAGTGCTTTGTGTCGTCAGGTTTCCGCTTCCGTCTTTTCCGGTGCCGTTCCATACGGCCGTTGCTGTACGTTTCATTTTGTAAACTATTTTTAAGGATTAATAAAAAAAAGAAATGGATACCATCCAATGGTCCGATTTTGAAAAGATTGATATCCGCACCGGAACCATAACGGAAGTTAGGGATTTTCCGAAAGCGCGGAAACCTGCCTGGCAATTAAAAATCGATTTTGGTCCGCTGGGTTTCAAATCGTCATCGGCACAAATCACCGATTTGTATGCTGGTGCAGATCTCGTAGGCAGACAAGTAATTGCCGTGGTTAATTTTGCACCCAAGCGTATCGCGGATTTCGTTAGCGAATGCCTGGTATTGGGTATTTATGATGAGCTGAACCGTGTAGTTTTACTGGAGCCCCAGCGGCCTGTTGCCAACGGCTTAAAAATCGGTTGAAATGGAATCGACATCGGTCTACTATCATTCTCCCCTGGGTATACTGCGGTTATCGTCCGACTGTACCTGCATCAACGAAGTCCATTTTCTCCGCGAGGAAGAAACAATTGGAGAGAGCAATGGTGCCGGTGTGCCGGTATTGCAGCAATGCCAGGAGGAACTGATGGCCTATTTCCAGGGAACATTAAAAAAGTTTAATGTGCCGGTTCATCAACACGGCACCGAATTCCAGCAGCGCGTTTGGAGTGAACTGCTGCAAATACCTTTTGGAAAAACAATTTCCTATCTCACGCTCGCGAAAAGGCTCGGCGATCCCAAAGCCATCCGGGCTGCGGCTGCTACCAATGGCAAAAACCGGATTGCGATTATTGTCCCCTGTCACCGGGTAATTGGAAGTCATAATGATTTGGTGGGTTATGCAGGCGGTCTCTGGCGGAAGAAATGGTTGCTCGATTTAGAGGCCAAGATCAGCTGGGGCGTGCAGACGCTGTTTTAGCTGTTGGCTACTGGCTACTAGCTACTAGCTACTAGCTGCTGGCAGACAGGACTTGCCGAATGCGAAGTCTTGTTATTTGAAATGCTTTTGGCTTTTACCTGGCACCTCTTACCACTTACCCAAGATCAGTTGAAGTAAATGAAAGTGGTAATAACTGGCTTGCCTTTTCAATGATAAAGACTTTTCCGTCGATGCCACCCAGAATGAGTCGGATCGGGTGGTGTACTTTGTGTTCGAATTCCTGCAGACTTTGCCGGCAGATGCCGCAGGGTGAGATCGGATGATCGCTTTTTGCGCGGTCGCTGCGGTAGCTGATCGCTAGTGTGTCGATGGGTACCTGCGGATACAAGGTTGCCGCTGTGGAAAGCAATACCCGTTCTGCACAGAGACCCGCCGGATAGGCAGCATTTTCCTGGTTGGTTCCCTTTACCATTTCCCCGTTGAGCAGGCGGGCAGCTGCACCCACCTGGAAATGGGAATACGGTGCGTAAGCCGTTTTAGAAATATCTTTTGCATGTTGCAGTAACCATGCATCTTCTTTGTTTAAATCATCCGCCGATGCATACA
>JAGWTK010000383.1 GCA_028876035.1 Bacteroidota bacterium | reverse complement strand
CACGATGAACTGTACAATTACCTGGCCCTGGATTTCATTGTCCTGGGCTTCCTGGGGATACACCAGGGTCTTGGTCAGGTAACGGATCCAGGCGCTTTGTCCGCCGGGGAAGTCCGACTCGATTTCCACCTTGGTAAAGGTTTTATCCCAGTCTTCTTCTTCTTTTTTAGGCGCTTCTACCACACCCTTTCCGTTATCCACCGGGGCAACGATACCTTCATCTTTGATACCTTCCTGGTTGATGGTACCGATTTTGGTATCCTCCAGTTTTTCTTGTTCTGGTGGTTTCTCTTCTTCTTTTACTTCCTCGTCCTTTACGATTTTGGGAGGCGTAAACTTCGCCATTTCCACTTTGGGCGGCTCCTGTTTGGGGGGCGGCGGTGGTGGAGGCGGCTCATTCTTTTTCTCCTCCTGTTTTACTTCTTCGAGTTGTACGTCCTGTACCACCATCTGCTTCTTGGCGGCATTGGCATTTACAAAGTCTGCCACAAAATACCCCACGAAAGCCAGTGCCAACAGGGCAGCCATACCCGCCAGCGCCAAAGTAAGGCGCTTCTTGTACGACTTCCGCAACTCGTAAGCACCGTAATCCTTGTTCCGGCCATCAAAAATGATGTCCAGGATATCGGCGCTCATTATCTTGTTAACATCTAACATGGTTGTGCTTTTAAATAGAGATGCTTGTCAAATTAAATTCCACAAATTTTGTCCCGTTTACTGCGGTGTGTTGCCTTCTGTCTTCTG
The DNA here is from genome assembly GCA_028876035.1 of Bacteroidota bacterium. GTDB lineage: Bacteria > Bacteroidota > Bacteroidia > Chitinophagales > Chitinophagaceae > JACMLD01. The sequence continues at coordinate 3,665 of JAGWTK010000383.1, read as the reverse complement.
AATCAGCTGGTATTCAACGTCTGCAATTTCTACGGTTGCATAACGCTTCACATCATTGATCAGCATTTCATCGAGCATGTCCACTACATTTTTGTAGGTGCAGTCTTTGTCGGGCTTAATCACCACCACAAAATCCTTGGGGTCGGTTGATTTTTTCTTGTTCAGGATCACATTTCTGATCTCCTTGAAATTGGTCGATTTGAAATTCGAAGCATCCGGTAACAGCGTACCCTCGTAATAGTACACCTGGTCGTTCTTACCCATCATAACGGTGAGTACACCCGACTCTTTTACCTTGTTTTGTTCTTCCGGTTTCTCAGTATCCTTCGGCAAATTCAGTTTCATTGCCGTAGGCTGACTCATCGTGGTGGTGAAGATGAAGAACGTAATCAGCAGGAAGCCGAGGTCCACCATCGGGGTAAGGTCTACCCGGGTCGACAGCTTTTTCCCTTTTTTTACGCCCGGGCCTTTTTTATGCCCACCCCCACCGGAGGTATCCATTTCTGCCATGGCTCAAATATTTTTTGGTGATAGAAGGAGCGGTCTTAGGCGCCCTTTTTGTTCATATTTTCTTTGTACAGTTCAGAACCCTGTGGCACCGCTTCCGGATTGGTAACCATCTGGAATTTCAGCAGGTCATTCTTTTTAAAGGCATTCAATACACCCTGGAACGAAGGATATTTGGCGGCATTATCGCCCTTTACCAGCAATTCCATTTTTTTACCTTCAAAAGCCTGCTTGGCGGCATAGAGCCAGTCCACCAATTGGTTGTTCGTGCTGTCCGTTACGGGGATACCATCCATTTTGATCTTTTTGATATCGTCCGGCGCAGTATTCAGCAGTCCGCCCAGTTGTGAAAAAGGCACGCCTACATAGGAGTTCGCCCGGGCGAAAGCTTTCACCTGTGCATCGCTCAGGTTCAGCTGTTTTGCCTGGCTAATCGAAGTGATCATGGCTTTTTTCTCTGCCGTGTTTTTATCGGAAACCGACAAATACACTTTGCCATCTTTATCGATTGTAATCAATACCACATCGTTCTCCGGAGCCGCTTTCGCCGACACCGAATTGGGGGTAACTACCGCCAATGCCTCAGAAGGCTTGAACTTGGTGGTGAGGATAAAGAAAGACAGCAACAGAAAGGCCACATCGCACATCGCGGTCATATCTATTGAAGTACTCTTTCGTGCTACTTTTACTTTTGGCATGACAATTTTATTTGTTCACTCAGTTAAAGATTCATCACCCGCAGATTTCCATACTTCTTTTTGTTAAAGAAATACAGCTCCGCTGTTTGGCTTACTTATACAAAGAAGCAAAGCTTTGGGTGAGGGTGAAACCGCTCTCGTCGATACCGTAAGTGATAGAGTCGATTTTGGTAGTGAACACGTTGTACATGATAATCGCAATCGCAGAAGTACCGATACCGAGGGCGGTGTTGTACAAGGCCTCAGAGATACCCTGGGACAGTTTAGCAGCCGCTTCGCCACCACCTTCAGCACCCAGTGCAGAGAAGGAGCGAATCATACCCAATACCGTTCCGAGCAGTCCAAGCAGGGTAGCTACAGATGCGATGGTAGACAGGAACACCAGGTTCTTTTCCAGCATCGGCAATTCCAGCGCAGTTGCTTCTTCTACTTCTTTCTGGATAGACAATACTTTTTGTTCTGTATCGAGGGATGTATCGCTGATCAGCTCTTTGTATTTGCGCAGACCGGCTTTCATTACATTACCTACGGAACCTTTTTGTTTGTCGCACTCAGTCAAAGCAGCATCCACATTTTTGTTGGCCAGGTGGTACTGCACTTTGCGGATGAACTCTGCATTGTTGCCGGTACCGCTTGCTTTAGACACCGTAAGCAAACGCTCGATTACGAAAGTGATTACAGTCAAAAAACAACCGATAAGAACAGGTACAATGATACCTCCGAGGTACATTTTGGCGAAACCGTTTACTGCACCTTCACGGTCGGGCCAGAAACCGCCATTTTGTTTACCTACCGTAAAGTTGTCGGGGTTACCGATAACAAAACGCCAGATACAATAACCGATAATAATACAGCACAGAGGAGCTAACCAGGAAATGGCATTGCTTGATCTTTTGGGTTGCACAGAGGAAGAGGAGGCTTTAGCTGCAGTTGGTCTAGTTTCTGCCATGATCGTTTGTTTTTAGTGTTTTAGTAATTTTTAATGTTCTGTGTTGTGTTTTTACGAAACACAATTCTAATGAAAAAACTATCAAAAAAATCCGTTAGGATAGATAATTTATTTTACAGGGCGTACAAGACAGGCTTTTCTGTTTCCCCAACCGGAAGTGCCGGCGTAGCGGTATTGGATGAAATTCTAAGATAAAGGAATTTGGGAAACAAAAAAATCTCCGTTTAAATAAAAATTTACCGTTTCCATACAGGTGTTAGTGCGGGAGGTTATCTTTTAATTAATTTCACCCTTCAACATAATTAACTGCATGTATTGTACGAAGTTCAAGGCCAGCACGCTTGTTTTGCTTGCATTCCTGGCCATCGCCCCCGCCATCGCCCAGGACCGTCGCCCCACCACACCTGCTACACCAACGACCAATGGCACCCCTGCCACTACACCCCCGGGTTTTCCGGGCGCTGCCAAACAGGGTCCCAAGCCATACAAAGAAGTGATCACCGACAAAGCCATTACCCATAAGGGCTTGTTCACCGTCCATAAAGTGGACGAAAAATACTACTTCGAGATCGCCGACTCATTGCTGGGCCGCGATATCCTTATCGTTAACCGCCTCTCCAAAGCAGCCGCCGGCATGCGCAACTTTTTCTTCGGCTACGCAGGCGATCAAATCGGCAACAACGTCGTAAGCTTTGAGAAAGGTCCCAACAACAAAGTGTTTCTGAAAAAGATCTCCTTCGATGAATTCTCCAAAGACAGCACCCAGCCGATGTACCGCGCTGTGATGAACTCGAATATCCAGCCGATCGTGGCGGCCTTCGATATCGCTGCTTTCAACAAAGACTCCAGCGGCAGCATCATCGACATGACCAGCTATATCAGCACCGATAACGATATCCTCAACTTCGCCAGCAACCTGAAGAACCTGTTCCAGGTAGGCGGACTGCAATCGGATAAATCCTATATCGTTTCTGTAAAACCCTACCCCATCAACATCGAAATAAAAACGGTAAAAACCTATACCAAGAGCGCTGGAGGCATCGGCATTGGAACCCCCTCGCCGTTTGCACCGTCTACAGGCGGACAACTCCTCACCATGGAGATCAACAGCTCCCTCGTACTCCTGCCACGCACCGCGATGCAACAACGCTTCTTTGATCCGCGTGTTGGTTTCTTCGCCCGTAACTATACCGATTTCGATGCCAACCCGCAGGGCGTAAAACAACAAACCATCGCCGTTCGCTGGAAACTCGAACCCAAAGACGAAGACATCGAAAAATACAAACGCGGCGAACTGGTAGAACCCAAAAAACCGATCATCTATTATATTGATCCCGCTACGCCCAAAAAATGGGTGCCCTACCTCATCCAGGGTGTAAACGACTGGCAGGTTGCTTTCGAAAAAGCAGGTTTCAAAAACGCCATCATGGCGAAGATTGCTCCCACGCCGCAGGAAGACAGCACCTGGAGCCTCGAAGACGCCCGCTTCTCTGCCATCGTATACAAACCTT
>JAGWTK010000382.1 GCA_028876035.1 Bacteroidota bacterium | reverse complement strand
GATACTGAGTTTCACTTCAGCCATATAAATAATTTTTTGCTGAGCCGTTCATTTACCATGCACATAAAAAAGGGCCTACTTCCGTAAGCCCAACTGTTTTTATGCAGTACATCAAAACACCATTGGCTTACCGGCGGGGTAAGTGCAGATGATGATGTGTATGAGTAAATGTTCCGTTCATTGAAGCGCAAAAATAAGATTTAACTGTTCATTGCAAAAAATAATTTATTGCCGGACCAGCGCATGCGGTCGGACCTTTTCTGTTAAATTGAGGATTCAATCAGCTCATATGAACCTGCGTACCGGAACCTTTGCATTCACCAGTATAGTCATTCTCCTAACCGTTGCCTTTGCTTTCAAAAAAACCGATCGTAAGGAAAACATGAAACTGGTTTGGTCAGATGAATTCAACTACGCCGGCCTGCCGGACAGCAGCAAGTGGGCATACGATACAGGCGGTGATGGCTGGGGTAATAACGAATTGCAGTTCTATACAAAAGCCAGGGCCGAAAATGCGCGGGTAGAAAATGGCAACCTCGTAATAGAAGCCATCAAAGAAAAATGGGACAAGAATGATTACACGTCGGCCCGCCTCGTCACCAAAGGCAAAAAGACCTGGCAATACGGAAAGATTCTGGTGCGGGCAAAATTGCCCAAAGGAACGGGCACCTGGCCAGCCATCTGGATGCTGGGCGATACCAATCCGCTGAAATGGCCCGATGACGGCGAACTGGATATCATGGAACATGTGGGATTTCACCCGGGATACATTCACGGCTCCATCCATTGTAAAAAATACAACCACGTGATCGGCACGCAAAAGACAGACACCATCCGCGTACCCGATTGTTCAGATGCCTTCCATGTGTACGGCATCGAATGGAGTAAGGACAGTATACAAATTTCGGTCGACGAAAAAGTGTATTTCCAGTTTGCGAACGAACACAAGGGTTATGATGGATGGCCCTTTGATAACCCCATGTACCTTATCCTCAATGTAGCCGTTGGCGGAAACTGGGGCGGCGCGAAAGGCATCGATCCGGATATATGGCCACAGCGTATGCTGGTGGACTATGTTAGGGTGTACCAATAACCAGCCAGTATTGCCCGGTTTTCCCTGTAGCAACGACTGAGTGCAGCGGAGGTATTGTCAAATGTATACACGCCGCAGGCGGTCACAGCTTCCACAGCTTTTGCATGAGCGGTAAATAAACCTTATTTTGGTGTTTCATCATCGCCATATGAAGCATTTTCTGCCTGTCATTGCCATCCTTGGATTTTTATACCTGGCCGTTGGTTCCTGCAGCAAAAAAGGAGGCAGCAGCCCGGTAACACCGCCGGTTGATACTACACCTGTTGCAATACTTCCTTATAAACTGGTTTGGTCCGACGAATTTGATACGGGCTCCGTTCCTGATCCCAAAAAATGGACCTATGATATCGGCGGCAATGGATGGGGGAATAGCGAAAGTCAGTATTATACCAACCGTCCCGAAAACGCGCGGATTGAGAATGGTAATCTTGTCATCGAAGCCAGAAAAGAAGCCTACCAGGGAAGCGCCTATACTTCAGCACGCCTGCTCACCAAAACGAGGGCAGCCTGGACCTACGGCCGTTTTGAGATAAGGGCCAAACTCCCTTCCGGCAGGGGAACCTGGCCCGCCATCTGGATGCTGTCTGATCATGATCCGCTCAGCTGGCCCAGCGACGGCGAAATGGATATTATGGAGGAAGTGGGTTTCGACCCCAATGTGATCCATGCGACCATTCACTGCAAACAGTACTTTGGCGGCAATGGCAAAGGCTTTGCGACTACGGTTCCAACAGCACAGGATAGTTTCCATGTATACAAATTGGAATGGACCAGCAGCCAGGCAGATTTTTATGTGGATGATAACAAGTATTTCAGCTATTTCAATGGTGGAAACGGACCCGCCACCTGGCCCTATTACAACGATTTTTTCATGATATTGAATATCGCGGTGGGTGGCACCTGGGGTGGTACCAAGGGCATTGATGACAGCGTGTTCCCGCAAAAAATGTTGGTCGATTATGTTCGGGTATACCAGCGGAAATAAGCAAAACAATGTTAAATCGCTGCGGTGGGTTTACTTTTCCAGCCTGCCTACAGTCTTAACAATATGAAACACTGCTACGCATTCATCTTTGTGCTGATGGCGATCACCAGGTCGACTCAAATCCAGGCACAGGCAGCAAAACCCGACAGTCTTTTCTTCAATCTTTATACCGATAGCCTCAAAAAAGGAACTTATAACTACATCAATGTAGATGCGCATTTCAGCAATGGCCGCTGGTTGCCTATGACCGGCAAAGAACTGCTGTTCCAATCTTCTGCAGGACACTTCGAAGGCAATAGTCTCTACCTCGACCGGGATACCAATGTGGAGAAAGTAACTATCAAGGCTATTCTAAAAGCGGATACCAGCATCGTGCGACAAGTAGTGATTTATGTGAAGAAGCTGCCGGATAATGAGAAGTTGAAGCGGAAGGAAGACCTTTATTAGTTTAAGGGTTTAAGAGTTTATAAGTTTAAGGTTCTTCTGTGCGGGAAGCCTAATTTTTAATCAGGCAGCCTGCAGTTCAACAATCAATAGGTGTATATCTTAGCAGGAGACCCCTGCCTTCGCAGGGGTTACGTTCGGAAAAAGCGCGATGCAAAAAGACTTAAAACCTAGAACTTAAAACTTATAACTTTTTGGCGTCCTCCAGGAACTTCGCCAGCCCGATATCAGTGAGCGGGTGTTTAAGAAGGCCCAGGATGGGTTCGAGCGGACAAGTGCATACATCGGCACCTGCTTCGGCGCATTTCACGATGTGGAGTGCACTGCGGATTGAGGCAGCGAGGATTTCGGTTTCAAATCCCTGTACCTGGTAGATATGTGCGATCTGGGCAATCAGTTCAACACCGTCCCAGTTGGAGTCGTCGATTCGGCCGATAAAAGGAGAAACATAGGTAGCACCTGCTTTGGCAGCCAGGATGGCCTGGCCTGCTGAGAATACCAGGGTGCAATTTGTTTTGATACCGTTGTCGGTAAACCATTTCAATGCTTTCACCCCGTCTTTTATCATCGGTACTTTTACCACAATATTGGGGTGAATGGCCGCCAGTTTTTTCCCTTCTTCCACAATTGATTTGAAATCTGTGGAAATTACTTCAGCACTGATGTCGCCATCCACGATATCGCAGATGGTTTTGTAGTGGGCTGCGATCGCCTCTGCACCTTTAATGCCTTCTTTAGCCATCAGCGATGGATTGGTGGTTACACCATCCAGGATGCCGAGTTCATTAGCTTCACGGATTTGATCCAAATTGGCGGTATCGATAAAAAATTTCATGTTGAGTTTGTTTAGAAGCGGCGAAGACGCCCACTTATTACTTAAAACTTATAACTTATTTGTAACGGGCAGGAAGAAGAAAAAAATGGCAGGCTGATTACATCGCACCGCTACAACCGCTTACTCTTGCTGCGTTCCCGCCCTGGGAGGGTTCAGCAGGAGCTGGTCGTGTAAGACCTGCCGGCGCAAATATACATCGGCCCGCTTAATTATCCATCCCTGTGTTGAAAATAACAATAACCAATCCATTTATTGCAGGCATCAATACCCGCTCCTGCCCGTGAGTGAGTTGAGATGGGTAACCCCCACGAGTTCATCGGCACGACCACCTACCGCGCGGTAATAGACCAGTATGGTATAACTATTTTCGGTATCCCAGAGATTGCCTTCGGTAAGATCGAAGCTGAACGGCCCCCCGGTCCGGTCAACTGTTACATAATCATAGTTGTAATACCCGTTCTTCAGCAAAAGACTTGTTTCGTACACGCCCTTGTCGGGATTGTATACCATTTTCGCGTTCTCATCCTGGCCCCAATTGCTGAGTTCGCCAAATAAATACAGTTCCTTTCCGGCGAAGGGCTGGTTACCGGGCGGAATAAACGTGAAATGTGTATTGGCAAAATCTGCCTGCCACAAATAATTCACATTTTCGCCGATGTCGTTATAGAACATGCCATTGTAGTCTTTGTAATACACCAACCTTTGGGGCACACGGTCAACATCGGGCTTTACGTACACATCAATGGAAGAATTGGTGGTGGTAGCAGAAGCTACCCGATCGCTCTGCAACCGGAAACTCCTGAGATCCAGCCAGCGCCACTCTCTCCCACCCGGGAAAACAATATCATCGTTGTTAAACTCCAGGGAACCGGGCCTTACAAAAGTTGGTTTTACTTTAATCAGTGCATTGTCCCAGCGATTGTTCTGCAATATCACCACATTCACCTGCTGCAGTGCGTTCATCACATTCATATTGCCAAAGGATACATTGAACACCAGCTTTTGGTGGGTCTTGAAAGTTTGTCCGTCGAAGGGCTGTTGTATTTGTCCGGCTATCGTTGCTTTCTCATCCAC
>JAGWTK010000381.1 GCA_028876035.1 Bacteroidota bacterium | reverse complement strand
CTTCTATGATGCTGCCGGCAACCGTAGAGCCTGCCCCTGCGGAGGCAGGGGGTAAGAAAGTGGTTAAATTTGGCAGTGCGAATGTGGCCTGGACCTGGTATGTGCGGGACGCACAAGGCAATAGCCTGCCCCCAGCGAAGGCGGGGGTGATGGGTGTGTACACGGCAGCCAAGGACACGGTGGCTACAGACACAACGCTCAGTCCCTTCCAACTACAGATTGCCGAACACCGTATCTATGGCAGCAGCCGTTTAGGTGTATCCAACCTCAGCGGACAAGATGCAGAGGCAAACCTAAGTACCGCGCCGGGTAATCTTACCATCACGCGCGGCGAGCGCTTCTACGAACTGAGTAACCACCTGGGCAATGTGCTGGCGGTTATCAGTGACAAGAAGATGGGCCACACGAGCAACAGCAGTTCTTTGGATTATTACAACCCGGACATTGTCAGTGTCACGGACTATTATCCATTCGGGATGGTGAGCAGAAGTGCCTACCTCAATAACCTAAACCTGAATTATCGGTATTCCTTCAATGGGAAGGAGAATGATAAGGATGTGAAGGGGGATGGAAATCAGATTGATTATGGGGCTCGAATCTATGATCCAAGAGTGGGTAGATTTTTGAGTGTTGATCCAATTTCGGCCAAATTCCCAGATTTAACTCCATTTCAATATGCGAGTAATCTGCCTACTAGTGGTATAGACTTGGATGGTTTAGAGTATTCACCATCTGGAAAGGTCGGAATTTTCTCTATTGATAATACAGCAGTTCAGCTATACCCAAACAATCCGGTTATTATCCATCAACAGCGAGAAAAGACAGCTGTTGCAATATTCTGGTATAAAATTCAACAAGCTCACAATCAGGTTTTCGCAGATGGGAATATTGCTAGTTTCCAAAAATACCTAGGTGACCCCGACAATATCGGCGGCAAAGCAGCATTTGAAATTAGTCAGAACGTACACGAATCAAAAGAGTCGTTCAAGCAAGGAGACTATGTAATGGGAACTATCCACGCGCTAAACGCGGGTGTTAATACTGCAACCTTAGTGGGAGGCGGAGAAGCGTTGGAAGTCAAGACCGAGTATAAATTTGAAATCAAACCGGACGTCAAACTTGATATAGTTGGCCCGGATCCAACGGGCAAATTCGTGCCCCAAGCGCCAACTTTGAAAGAAAAAAGGCAAGCATCAACGTTTTCTGAGGCATTGGTTAAGTCCCGGTTAGCTTCAAAGTTGGCGCCCGACGAGGTTATAGTCGAGAAGCCACGAATCTATATCTTGAATGGTAAAACGTATACGGTTCCAGATTTTGCAATATATAATACAAAAACAAATAAGTTTGTGGATATTCCTGACGCCAAGAACGGTGGAGGTGATCTGTCCAAAAGACAAAATATATTAAATACTTCTGGTGGCGAGTTCAGGGGGTCTAGTCGATATCCTCAGGTTAAACCTCACCAGGTATCCCCGGGTCTAGTCAGGAAAGAGAAAACCGAAATACCATATAAGCAAAGTCGGACCGCCAATTGGTAATTATGAAAACATCTGAGATTAAGAACAGAATCGTTGACGGGTTAACAACAAAGTTTAATAGTATTGGATTCAGTTTTCAGAAAAAACGATTTGAATTTATCGGAGAAAGAAATGGCCAAAAGTTTGTTTTTAATTTGCTAATTACAAGTTGGTCTGGCTATTGGACGGTAAGTGTTCGTTTGTTTATTTCCATTTTGGCAATTGAGCGGGTTTACGAAGCAATATTAGGTAAATCACACTCCTTGACCATGGGAAATACAATTGAACGAATTTCTAAGAGCCAGGACGGTCGTAGAATAGTCAATGGGGATATGTCCATTATTATTTATCATATAGAAGATGTCGAGGCGGCGATTGAGACACTAACTCGTTACTATGATACAATAGCAGTTGAATACTTTTCAAAGTACAATAATCTAAAAGCCATAGATGATATATTTAACCACGCGCCATTTGACCACTGCCCGGCACATGTGGGTGGTAGCTTTGACGAACGGTGCATGAAAGGACTTATAGTTGCTAAGCTTGTGGACAATCGAGATTATGAAAAGTTGTCGACGATATATGATGACGTAATTAAAGGGACATTGAACGAAAATTCAATCACTAATTACTACAAAGTCAAGGAATATCTAATGTACAATCGTATTGCATGATTTGGTTTTCCGATTCTTGAATGATGCAAATGAGCAAGTGAAAACTTGTCTGCAAAATGAATGCTGCACCTACTCAAAAGCAAACGCATTTTCTCCAATTAAAGACTGAGACTAATTACAAATGCCAATGTTTCAAAATATTTGGTTCGAAAAGGCTGTAGTTAAAGATTTAGTTAACGGGCTGCAATTGCGGCCCTGTTTTTTTGCAGTTGATGTGTTGCGAGTGCCGATGTGTGTGTTTTTGCCAATGCGGGATAGCTAAAAAGACAAACACCCGCGGGCTATGACACGAAAATTATATGGAAGATTGAATTTTGAATGGTGCTCCTGTTGTACAAGACTGCGACGCAAGGCTGATGAGCAGAGAACCGATGCCCGGCCACCACAAAATCAACAACGTTAGAAAACAGAACATGACAGCCTACCCCCAGCGAAGGCGGGGGGAGTCGGCCAACTCAACAACACCGCTGCCAATGGTGCGATGGGTGATAATATCAGTCGCAACGATTCTTTGAGGAATGCGTGGTTGCTGGCATTGATCAATCGGAAAGAGCAGGTAACGAGGGCTTATTATGATTTAGCGTATCCTTATGCTAATACGATCCCGCTGACGGCCCGCAACCTGCGCAACCGGGTGGCGTATACGACGATCACCAACGATTACAGTACGACCAACTTCAATGCCGCAACCTTTTATTCCTACGATATCCATGGCAATGTAGATACACTCTTGCAGGATTTTGGGGCGAGCACCAACGAACTCACCAAAAATATCATGAACCGCAACGGCAACCGCTGGGCGCGGATGGTGTACCAGTACGATCTTATCAGCGGCAAGGTGAACCATGTGGCGTTCAACCCGCCGTATTTTGATGTGACCACGCAGGCCTATGTGATGCCCAAGACCTTGTTTTATCACCGGTATAGTTATGATGCCGAAAACCGGCTCACGATGGTAGAAACCAGCCGGGACAGCGTGTTCTGGCAAAAGGATGCCCGCTATGAGTACTATAAGCATGGACCACTGGCCAGGGTAGTGATTGGTGACCAGCAGGTGCAAGGGCTGGATTATGCCTATACAATACAGGGATGGCTCAAAGGGGTGAACAGCACGGCTGCCACCAGTACCCAGGATATAGGGGGCGATGGAATGATAGGCGGACAGAATGTAAATGTCGCCAGAGATGTGTTTGGCTTTAGCCTGAACTATTTTGGTGGGGATTATAGTGCGATTAATAGCGTTGTCAACCCCTTCCCCAATACCAGCGGACCGTTAACGACCAAAGCCGCCTACCGGCCACTGTACAATGGCAATATCAGCAGCATGGCGGTGAACATCAAACCGTTCAACCAGCCCTTCCTGTACAATTACAAGTATGATCAACTGAACCGGCTGACGGCCATGGATGCCTTTACGGGTCTTGACACGGCGGCCAACAACTGGACGGCGATAACGGCCACCAAGTCGTACAACGAGCGGGTGAGTTATGATGCCTGCCCCTGCGAAGGCAGGGGGCAATGGTAATATCAAAACCTACAACCGGTATTTTGATGTGACCAGTACGCCGATGGACAGCCTCTCTTACAATTACATTGCCAACAGCAACAAGCTGAGTTCGGTTACGGATAAATCACAAGGCTGGGTGAATGCGAACTACAAGCTCAAGAACCAGGTAGCGAACAACTATGCCTATGATGATATCGGTAATTTGATTAAGGACAGCAGTGAGTATATCCCTACGGGCGGCATCAAATGGAATGTATACGGAAAGATAGCAGAGATCAACCACAGCCAGGCGGGCGTGACCTTTAGCACCCGGAGGATAAATTACTTCTACGACGCTGCCGGCAATCGAATAGGAAAGAAAGTGGTTAAATTTGGTAGTGCGAACGTGGCCTGGACCTGGTATGTAAGGGACGCGCAAGGCAATGTGATGGGTGTATATACGGCGGCCAAGGATACCGTAGCCACTGACACAACGCTCAGTCCCTTCCAACTCCAGATTGCCGAGCACCATATCTATGGTAGCAGCCGGCTGGGTGTATCCAACCTCAGCGGTCAGGATGCAGAGGCTAACCTGAGCACCGCACCGGGAACCTTGACCATCACCAGAGGAGAGCGCTTCTATGAGCTGAGTAACCACCTGGGCAATGTCCTGGCGGTTATCAGCGACAAGAAGATGGGCCACACGAGCAACAGCAGTTCTTTGGATTATTACAACCCGGACATCGTCAGTGTTACGGACTATTATCCATTCGGGATGGT
>JAGWTK010000380.1 GCA_028876035.1 Bacteroidota bacterium | reverse complement strand
GTAGTAATGTAGCAATAATGTGAGCAGCCAGCAGCAGTTAGCAATAAAAGCGAATTTGTACCAAAATGACAATTTCTCCATGATGCGCCTGTCTATCAGCGTTTCAAAAATATGAACACTGCTCCGATTAAAGTAAGGACGATTACCAGTTTACGGAAACCTTCGTCGCGGATGACCGACACCAGGCGCAGCCCTACAAAGAAACCCGCGAGCAGGGCCGGCAGCACCAGCAAACCCGTAAGCACTGTCGCACCGCTCACATTGTTCCAGTAAAAAATCTGGAAGGGCAGTTTGAAAAAATTCATGGCGAGGAAAACCCAGGCAGCCGTTCCGATAAATTCATTTTTGGGGACCTGCATCGCGAGAAAATACACATTCGAAAATGCGCCCCCAAGATTGCCCAGCATCGTGGTAAAGCCAGCTACCAGTCCCATGCCTCCGGTAAACACAGGGTTGTTAGGCACATCCAGGTTGCGCCGCCATTCAAGCAGGAGCATCAGGCCCACGGTAAAGATGATGATGATGGCCATTACTTTTCTAAACAGTCCTTCATTCAGATCTTTCCCCAGCCAAACGCCCGCCAATATGCCGATCATCATCCAGGGCACTACTTTCCAAAACAGGGGCCATTGCACATGACGGCGGTAATAGATCACGGCGAGCACGTCCGCGGTACAAAGCAGCGGCAGCACGATACCCGTAGAAGCCTTGCCGCCAAATACGATGGCCATGAGCGTTACATTGAGCATCTCTATGCCTTTCAAGCCTGCTTTTGACAGGCCAATAATAAAAGCACCGAGTGCAATCAGCAACCAGTCATGCAAGGCAAATGCGTTCAACAGGTTATTCATCATGGTTGGACGGTAATTTCGTCGGAAATCCAGCAGGCTTGTTGTGAATGTATTGATACATGAACCGTATCGCCTGGTCTGATGTTTCGATCAGCGCTGTTAATATAAACGATTTCATCCATCATTGTAGCAGTAAGCAGGTAACCATCCCCGGTATACAAAGCTGACTGCACCAGGGCCGCGATACCACCTGTTTCAGTCAATACTACTGATCCGGGCCGCAGCATCCATTTCATACCATTGCCAGGCGCCCCAGCGCCACCTGCCTGGCGCGCAAAATTTTCGCTGTGGAGCGTATACCTGCCAAATAAGCCGGCGCAATAGCTGTTTGCTGGCCGCTGGTACACCGCTTCGGGACTGCCTTTTTGTACGATGCTGCCCTGTCGCATGACCATGATGGTATCAGCCCAGGGTAAAATAGCAGGTGCATCGTGTGAAACCATGATGCAGGTGATGCCGGTAGCTTTCAATATATCGTCTATGACCAACCGAATCTGGTCGCGGTGAATCGGGTCGAGATTGGAAAATGGTTCATCGAGCAGGAGCAGGCGTGGTCTTGTGCTGAGCAGCCTTGCAAGGGCAATGCGTTGTTTTTCGCCTCCCGAAAGCTGGTCGGTCCGCCGTTGCATCAGGCCTTCTATCCGGCAGAGGCGGTAGAGATTGGCTGCCGTGGCATCCGATAAATCACTGGCGTACGACAGGATTTCATGTACAAAATAATTATTGCGCAGCTCGAAATGCTGGCTGAGATAGGCTACACGCGCATGACCGGGGATGAGTTGCCAGTCGGGTCCCCGTAATTTCTTTCCTTCAAATATGATGGTACCGCTATCGGGCTGCAGTGTACCGGCAATCATCTTCATCAGGCTGGTTTTACCTGAACCCGTTTCGCCGGCAATGGCAATTTTCTCTCCTGATGATTGTGAAAAGCTGATATTGTCTACCACCTTGCGCCCATTCATTTTTTTTTCCAGTCCGGATACTTCCAGTACAACCATGCGACGAATGTAGGCAAATTAGCTGTTAGCTCTTAGCTGTTAGGCGTTGGCTTGTTTGTTCTGGAAACCCGGATTAACCTTCGTAGTATGACTTTAGGAACTGGCTTCAGCCTGCAGGCAGATTGCTCATGTAAAAGAGATGGACGTATTTTTGAAAAGTGCCGGCTATTGGCCACCGCTTTCGTGATTCAGCAATTTTGCATTTTGAATTTTACATTTTTCATTGCCTCGCCGCTAACCTCTTACCTCCCGCCCCGAGCCGGATCAAAGAGACTTAAAACTTACAACTTAAAACTTACAACTTTTGAGATACCTTCGCGGCACAGGCCAACTTAGCTCAGTTGGCAGAGCATTTCATTCGTAATGAAAGGGTCGTCGGTTCGACTCCGATAGTTGGCTCCGCCGCAAAACTCCGGGATATACCGGGGTTTTGTTTTATACGGAATAGCCGAACAGGGATACCTGGTTGTTGACAGCAAAAGGGAGATTGCGTTCGTGCTGAATTTCGAGCAGTTTGCGCCTTACGGAGCTGGCCATATCAACGGCGGCCGAAGATGGACTTTGCCTGCGGCGGGGAACCGGTTTACGGCGTGTTTTTTTTGATTTCATACAAAGGATATTGGACAGCGCCGGCAACCACACCGGCTACTGGGGAACGCTTTTTCAGGGGGAAATAGTATTCCCCACGCCCGCAGCGCGTAAAAAAATGAGTGCCCTTGTTAATTCCACTTATCTGAGATGACGATCCGGGGATGTTCGTTCACCTCGCGCGCCCACTGGTAAAGCAGTTCACTTTTGACAGGTTCGAAAATGTCTTTTTTCTCGGGATCAGTCGGAAGTTCCTTGTATGGCACCAACAGCAGCGTATCAGGATCGGTATAGTCGTAATGATTGTCGGTCGTTAATCCGATCACATGCACGAACTTGAACCCTCTCCTTTGCAGACTGTCCAAAGCCTGTACGCTGAACTCAATGGTGCCAGACCTACCCTGCATTATTCCTTTCCGCATAAAGCCAGGTATTTTTCACTGCTATAACAGGAATGGATATTTTTAGTTGTGCAGCAGGAGCCTAATTTTTTCCAAAAAACAAGATGAATTACCTGGTAAGCTGGTGCTTTTGAAAAGCAAGGTGAATTGTTCAGCAGGCAGGGCAAACAGGACCAGGCTCAATTAAACACTGGCGAAGGGCGAATGCTAACCAGTACAAAATGGCCTTGCCTCAATATCGTCGACACCCATATACCTTGATAAATATTGACGGCTTTAAAGCGGAGCCGTAATTTTCCCTACATTTAGCGGAGTTTAAACAACCAATCCTTTTAACCGGATGCGCTGCACCCCACCCCTTTGCCGGGCTGTGTTGTCCCTGCTGCTTGGCTGCTTCTTACTGGCTGGCCCCGCAACTGCTCAGCGGGCGAAGGCGGATAGCCTGATGCGCCTGCTGGCGGAAGTGAAAACCGACACCGACCGCGTGTTGTTATTGAGTGAACTTTCCAACGCCTGCAATATTTACAACCCGGACACATCCTTACAGCTTTCGCAACAAGCCCTGTTCCTGGCGCGCGAAATAAAGTTCAATCACGGCTTATCCCTGGCACTCGGCACCCTGGCCAATGCAGCGCTGAAGGTGGGCAACTACCCGCGTGCGCTGGATCTTTATTTTCAAAAGCTGCGGATCGAAGAACAACGCAACACGCCGGCTGAACTAGCGAGCGTACTCATGAATATTGGCGTGGTGTACGATTTGGAAGAGGAATACAGCAATTCAATCGACTATTATCGCCGTGCAGCAGCGGTGGCAGAAGCTAACAACGTCCCGGACATCAAACATTATATCCAGCTTAATATGGGCGATGTGTTCAATCGCCTTAACCAGTCTGATTCTTCCTTTCACTATTTTTCTTCAGCCCTTGCGATCGCTACACAGGAAAAGGACGCACATATCGTGGCCGCGGCACAAACCGGCCTGGGGCATGCCTGGCTGAAACTGGGCGATACAGCTGCTTCGCGCGACAACTACCTGAAGGCGATAGCCGGACTGGAAGCAGTGAACGATGACGCAATTTTATGTGAAGCCACCCTGGGACTGGCCAATCTTTACCAACATACAGGAAAGCGGGATTCTGCCAACTGGTATGCGCAAAAATCATTGGTGGTTGCCAGAACGGATGGGTTCCTTTCAAACGAACTGGATGCCGCGGATTTCCTCACCCACTATTACCGATCTGAGAAAAACATAGACAGCGCTTTTGCTTATGTAAACATCGTACAGGCGCTGAATGATTCGATTAACAGCAAAAGCCGGATACGGGCTACCCAAATGTTGTCGATGAATGAACAAATGCGGCAGAATGAAATGGAAGAAAGCCGTAAGCAGGCGGCACAGGAACGGCGGCAACAACTGCAATGGTTGTTTATCGGGTTTGTTATTCCGGGGCTGTTTCTCTTTACCTTGCTGTTAAGCAGGATCCGCCTGCACACCCGCATTGTTAAGGTGATGGGAATTATATCACTGCTCACGTTTTTTGAATACCTTACTTTGCTGCTGCATCCTTACGTGGTGGAACTGACGCACCATACCCCCGTTTTTGAAATCCTGATTTTTGTGGCTGTGGCGGCGCTATT
>JAGWTK010000379.1 GCA_028876035.1 Bacteroidota bacterium | reverse complement strand
TTCCTCAGAAGAGTTCCTCAGAAGAGTTCCTCAGAAGAGTTCCTCAGAAGAGTTCCTCAGAAGAGTTCCTCAGAAGAGTTCCTCAGAAGAGTTCCTCAGAAGAGTTCCTCAGATTGATAAAAACCCCGCAAGGTCCGTGAAAATCACCAAAAATCCGCCAGATTACCCTGATCAATAGTGTCATTTCACCGGGCTCCCACTCGGTTATGTACACAGTCCGGAATCCCGCCATATTGACTAACAACCCTTCGCTACCTTTGTCACATGCAGTTGTACATCCGAAACATGGTCTGTCATCGTTGCAAGATGGCAGTGGAGGCGATACTCAGGGAACTGGGACTTCATCCTATATCCATTCAGCTGGGTGAAGCGGTATTGGAAGAAAAGGCTTTGTCCGCGGAGCTATTGAAGCAGCTGTCTGACCGGCTACAAGCGATCAGGTTTGAGCTTATTGATGATAAACGCAGTAAGTTGATAGAGCAAATCAAAACCTACGCTATAGAACTCGTCCATTACAGCGATGAAAGGCCCACAAAAAAATTCAGCGAGCTGCTCAGCGCCCATTTACACCACGATTATTCCTACCTCAGCAAATTGTTTTCGGAAGTGGAAGGAATGACCATTGAACAATTCGTCATTAACCAGCGGATTGAAAAAGTAAAAGAGCTCCTGATCTACGATGAAAGTAGTTTGTCGGACATCGCTTTCCGGCTTGGTTACAGCAGTACCGCACATCTGTCCAACCAGTTCAAAAAGTACACCGGCATGACGCCCTCAGCATTTAAGCAAAAGGGCATACAGGCGAGGCAGTCGCTCGATAAAGCAGGTATCCCGAAATAATACAACTCTTTTCCCGGATTGTGTAACAGTCGCCATTCGATACGTGGCTAGGTTTGTGTTATAAAGCTGTTTTTATGACACATACATACGAAATAAGCGGAATGACCTGTGGTAAATGCGTTGCCAAAGTAAAAAGCGAATTGTTGAAGCTGGGCGATATTACTGAAGCTAACGTGCAGTTGAATGCGCCGCAAGCGACGATTTCAATGCAAAAGCACGTGCCGTTGAATGTGCTGCAGCAAGCAGTTGATAAAGCCGGACACTATCAGATTGCAGAAGCTGGAGTTGCTGATGATATGCAAAAGGCTGAAGCCGGGAGCCGGCTGGCGACCTATAAGCCTTTGTTGTTGATAGCGGCGTATATACTGGGCGCAACGCTTTTGTTGGAATGGGTGGACGGTACCTTTAACACTGAGCAATGGATGCGGCATTTTATGGCCGGCTTTTTCCTTGTGTTCTCTTTTTTCAAATTGCTGGATCTGCGCGGTTTTGCTGAAAGTTATGCAAGTTATGATCTTGTTGCCCGGCAATGGCGGGGCTGGGGTTTTGTCTACCCCTTTGTTGAACTTGGATTGGGAATCGCATTCCTGCTCAATTTTTCTCCCGTAACGGTGAACATTATAACGGCAATCGTAATGCTGGTTAGTCTATTGGGTGTCATACGGGCCGTTCTCGGCAGACGTACGATTCAATGTGCATGTCTTGGCACGGCATTTAACCTGCCAATGAGTACAGTTACCATCGTGGAAGACGGAGCCATGCTGCTGATGAGTGTGAGCATGCTGATGCTGATGATGTAAACAAACTAAAAAAAGCAAGCTATGAAGATTTGGACATTGTTGTTTCTCGCTATCACAATTCAACTACATGCGGTTGCGCAGCATGAGCATCACGATATGCACAGGACTGATAGCGTCGGAAGCAAAGAGGATAAAATGGCGATGCCAGGTGGCCATATGCACATGCATGATTCAATGGAACATGCTATGCCCATGTCGCATGCCTATTCGCTGCACCTGCCCATGAACCGGAATGGTTCCGGTACCGGTTGGTTGCCCGATGGCTCGCCGATGTATGGTACGATGTTCCATGCCAAAAAATGGATGTACATGTTGCATGGGAATTTATTTGTCCGTTACAATAGTCAGGATGCCGGTAAAAAAGGTAGCAGGGGAGGGTCTGAGTTTGATGCGCCGGACTGGTTCATGTTAATGGGACAAAGAAAGGTTGGTAAAAACGGGCTGTTTCATTTCAATACCATGTTTTCACTGGATGCAGCGCTGGGCGGGAACGATGGCTACCCGCTATTGTTCCAAAGCGGTGAGGCGTACAAGGGTAAATCGATTGTTGACCGTCAGCACCCGCACGATTTGTTTTCTGAGTTGTCGGTGAGTTACAGCCAGGCGCTCTCTTCCAAGGCAGATGTTTTTGTCTATCTCGGTTATCCGGGCGAACCTGCGCTCGGTCCCGTAGCGTTTATGCACCGGCCATCTGCCTTATCGAATCCTGATGCACCACTTTCGCACCACTGGACCGATGCTACGCACGTAACATTCGGTGTGGCCACTATTGGTGCGCGTTATGGCGCGTTCAAGCTGGAAGGCTCTTCCTTCACCGGTCGTGAGCCCGATGAGAACCGCTATAATTTTGACAAGCCTCGTTTCGATAGCTGGAGCGGTCGCTTGTCATTTAATCCGTCCGCCAACTGGGCATTGCAGGTATCACATGGTTATATAAAAAGCCCGGAATTGTTACATCCCGACGAAGATGTACACCGAACGACTGCCTCGGCCATTTATAGTTGGTCCATCAACAAAAATAATGCTGTCAATGCTGCCCTGGTTTGGGGAATGAACAAAACAGCCGGTCACAACAGTGAGCATTCTTTGCTGGCAGAAGCAGAATGGCGTCTCCACAAGCTGGCGGTATATGGACGATACGAATGGGTACAAAAATCGGTGGAAGAGCTGGCGCTCGATGAAATTACCTACGGACACTATGCGGTATTTCCTGTAAACGCTGGTACAGTTGGATTGAGCTACGATCTGCTGCAATCGAAACCTGCTCGTATCGCACTCGGTGCGCAGGGCAGTCTCTACCATAGCAGTACCATGCTCAACAGCTTATACGGAAAAAATCCGGCAGCGTTTGAAGTGTATTTGCGGATATATCCAGGGGTGATGCGATAGCAGTTCGCTTTGCGTAAATTACAGGAGGATGATGTGCTGAAAGTTCAATCTTCCAAATGTATTAACGCAAAACGTTATTGCCAGATGAGAAGCATCGTATTGGTCGCGGGTCTCTTTTTTTTATTGGCTGCCGAAATTGCAAGGGTGTATTTCATCATGCCATTTCCGGGTAGCCAGCAAGCGAATACCGTTGGATTTGCTTATTGGTTGGGAAGAAATATCACGTGGATCAGAATTTTCCTGTTGCTCCTGGTAGCCTGGCCCTTGCTGCAAACGGTCAGGCAAGGAAAACGCTGGCAGCAGTTTGTTTTAACTGTTTTCCTCATCTTTTATGGGGTTGTATTTTACTTTTTCAATTTCCGGTTTGAGGCGGATAAAATGTTTTACCAGCCGAGGCACAAAGATTTCGCGGCTGCCAATTTATCTGGTGCAGATACAGTGCTTGTTATTGGAGTAGAAATGAATGGCGAGGCTAAAGCATTTCCCATACAAATCATCGGTTATCATCACCAGGTGCGCGATACCATTGGCGGCACAGCAGTGATGGTTACATATTGTACCGTATGCAGGACGGGGCGTGTATACAGCCCGATGGTGAACGGTAAAAATGAAGATTTTCGGTTGGTGGGCATGGATCATTTCAATGCCATGTTTGAAGATGCTACTACCAAAAGCTGGTGGCAACAGGCAACCGGGGTGGCGATTGCGGGTCCGCTCAAAGGCAAAGCATTGAATGAAATCCCTTCGCAGCAGATGACGCTGGCGGCCTGGCAACGTATTCATCCGAATTCAACGGTATTACTGCCCGACAGTAGTTTCAAAAAGCAGTACAAGGGATTGGATAATTACAACAAAGGAACGATTAAAGGTTCTTTAGAGAAAAGAGATTCAGCTTCATGGAAGTTCAAATCCTGGGTCGTTGGCGTAGATATTGAACACGCTGCAAAA
This sequence comes from Bacteroidota bacterium, assembly GCA_028876035.1. GTDB lineage: Bacteria > Bacteroidota > Bacteroidia > Chitinophagales > Chitinophagaceae > JACMLD01. The sequence continues at coordinate 499 of JAGWTK010000379.1, read as the reverse complement.
GCCTATGATTGGAATGAGCTGGTAAAAAAGCAGCTCATAGAAGATTCAGTGGCCGGAACGCCCTTGCTGATTGCGCTCGAACCCGATTCGGCATCGTTTCATGTATGGAGCAGAAAGGTTAATGCATTGGTGCTGAATTTTGAAAAAGGGAATAGTCCCGGCGTGATCATTGACATTAACACGCATTCAACCTGGAACATGAATGGTCTTTGTGTAGAGGGTGCGTTAAAAGGATCACAGCTCGCTCGCATCCCGGCCTACCAGGAGTTCTGGCATTCCTGGCGGCAGTTTCATCCGGGGACTTTAAAATATTAACGATAGGATTAGCTATGCTGATTTTTTGAGGGGCAACCAAACACATGCAGAAAGCCCGCCAGCCTGCGGCTGTCTTGCTTTGTAGTTTATTCACTCACCGCTCAGGCAAGCCTGGCGGTTCGTTCAACATTCAATTTTGATGACAGGATTAGCTGCGCTGATCCTTGGAAGGGGGGACGCAACA
>JAGWTK010000378.1 GCA_028876035.1 Bacteroidota bacterium | reverse complement strand
AAAAGGAAATCAACAACCGGCCAATCCGAAAATTTGGTTATCTGACAGCTAATGAAGTATTTTTAAAACAAAAAGGTAGTGTTGCACTTTTGAGTTGAACACAGCAAATGTGGAAATGTGAAAATGTCCGCCCGGTAGACGCCGTTCGGACGGGTGCAAATCGGAGTCTGTTTTTCCGGATGCGTTACATCAGATTTATTGATTTTGAGATTTTTTGATTGCTGGATTTGTAAAATTTCCCGGCACTGTCTGCCGCTGGGCACAGGGGCGTCAAATTTGGTCCACTACTGGTTTACCTATCGTGATAGAAAAGCGAACATCTTTTGTACTAAAACCGAACACTTCACTGCCTGGTCTTCCCAATAATTATCTGAAACTCATTTAGCTAATAATCTGGCATTTTTCTGGCTGCCTAATCATTCAATCTTGCCTTCATGCTAAAGAATTATTTTAAGACGGCCTTCAGAAGTCTGCTCCGCAAAAAGAACTACGCTTTCATTAATATCCTTGGTCTCGCGGCAGGTATCGCTGTTTGCCTGGTGATATTTCTGATCATACGTTTCCAGACCAGCTTTGATAATTTCCACGCAAACAAAAATCGTATTTACCGCGTACTGACAGCAGCGCAGCAGACGGACGGGGCGGGCATCAGTCACCGCCGCAACGTTCCCTTCCCATTGCCGGCTGGCATGAAAACAGCCTTTCCGCAGCTGGAGCAAGTCGCACCGGTGTATGCCAGTCACAATGACGAACTGCAGGTGTTGAACAATAATGGCACACCGGAAAAAAACTTCAAAGAACAAAGCGGTGTGTTCTTCACTACCCCGTCTTTCTTCAACATCTTCAACTTTCCACTTCTCGCGGGTTCCTATGCTTCGCTAAAAGATCCGAACAATGTATTGCTGACAAAAGAACTGGCGGAGACTTATTTTGGCGATATACATGCCGCAATGGGCAAAACAATTAAGTGGAGCGGCAGCTACCGGATTGGTCCGGGTATTTTTAAAGCGGGTCCCAGTACACTGAAAGTAACCGGCATTCTAGCCAGTATACCCGAAAACACCGATTTCAGGATTAAAATGGCGGTAGCCTATGGCACCGATTTTTCAGGCGACAAGCATTATGGTTTTGAGCAGCCCGACTGGCACGGCACCGCGCCCGACTTTAGTTGTTATGTGTTATTGCCTAACGGTGTCACCGCGGAAAACTTTAACCGGCAACTGGCCACTTACGCGCAGAAAACACGTCCCGCCGATAACAAGGATAATTATATTCTTCAATCAATCGATGCCGTGCACTACGACGCCGAAGCGGGCAATTACAGCAATAAGATCATCAGTCACGACTTGTTGAATGTATTGTGGCTGATAGCTGGATTCATCCTGCTGATTGCCTGCGTCAATTTTGTCAATCTCTCCACAGCGCAAGCGGTAAACCGCGCAAAAGAAGTAGGTGTACGAAAAGTGCTGGGCAGTAATAAACTTCAATTGCAATTACAGTTTATCGTGGAATCGTTCCTGATTGTAGCCTGTGCTGTATTGCTGGCGGTGCTGATGACCATCGCAGCGCTCCCTTCCATTAACAACCTGCTGGAACTCTCCTTATCGCTGGGTATCGTAGCCAATCCCTCTATTGTTGTTTTCCTGCTGCTGGTAACGGTGCTGGTGACCGCGCTGGCAGGATTCTATCCCTCCGTAGTGCTTTCGCGGTTTAACCCGGTGCATGCGCTGAAGAGCAAGTTCACGGCCAATGCAACAAAAGGCATTTCGCTTCGGAGAGGGCTGGTGGTGTTTCAGTTTGTGATTGCCCAGGTGTTGATCATCGGCACCTTAATCATCGTAAAGCAGATGAACTATTTTATGAGTCATCCGCTGGGATTCGATAAGGATGCCATCGTGAATGTGCCATTCCGGCCCGACAGTACCGGTGGAAAATTAACCAGCTACCTCCGGCAACAACTACTTTCGGTAAATGGAGTGCAGTCGGTTAGTTTCAGTTCCAATACACCGGCGGAAGACGACAATGATATGTGGACCTCCTTCAAATTCGATCATGCTTCAAAGGATGCATCCTTCCAGGCCATCACCAAGTTCTCCGATAATGAATACCTTCCTTCCTATAAACTGCAGCTGGTGGCAGGCCGGAACCTGCAGGCGTCTGACCTTACCCGTGAGTTCCTGGTGAATGAATCCTTTGTAAAATCGCTGGGACTGCAAAAACCAGAAGACATCCTCAACAAAGAAATCAGTATGTGGGATGGCATGATCAAATGCCCGGTAGTGGGTGTGTTGAAAGACTTTAATGATCGCTCACTCAAAAACAGTGTAGCACCGCTGCTCCTAACAACGAATATCACGATGTATCGCCAGGCAGGCATAAAACTGGCAGTCCAGGATATCGCCCCGGCAATGGAGGCGGTGAAAAATATCTGGACCAAAACCTTCCCCGACAATGTGTACGAATACCGCTTCCTGGATGAAAAAATCAGCAATTTTTATAAACAGGAACGGCAGCTGGCGCAGTTGTATAAAATCTTTGCCGCCTTGTCCATCCTGTTAAGTTGTTTGGGATTGTACGGACTGGCCTCTTTCATGGCGGTACAACGCATCAAAGAAGTGGGTATCCGAAAAGTGCTGGGTGCCAGCGCGGGCAATATCGTTTACCTGTTTTCGAAAGAATTCGTGTTGCTGATTGCTATTGCATTCGCCATTGCAACCCCGGTGGCCTGGTACTATATGCACCGGTGGCTCGAGGATTATGCGTACCGCATTGATATCAGTTGGTGGATTTTCCTGTTGGGTGGCCTTGGCGCCGTTGTCATTGCCCTCCTTACCATCAGCTTCCACGCGATAAAAGCTGCGCTGACGAACCCGGTGAAGAGTTTGCGAACGGACTAATATAGTTTAAAGTTTAAGGGTTTAAGAGTTTAAGGTTCTTCTGTGCGGCGGGCGGTGTTTGCAGAGCAGAACAATGGTGCATATTGGACGATACCAATTCAAAATGGTCATCGATTCGACGTAGTTGAAAGTTTAAGGGTTTAAGAGTTTAAGGTTCTTCTGTGCGGCGGGCGGTGCTTGCAGAGCAGAACAATGGTGCACGCTTGACGAGACCAATTCAAAATGGTCATCGATGGGACGTAGTTGAAAGTTTAAGGGTTTAAGAGTTTAAGGTTATTCTGTGCGGCGGGCGGTGTTTGCAGCGCAGGACAATGGTGCACATTGGGCGATACTAATTCAAAATGGTCATAGATTGGAGGTAGTTGAAAGTTTAAGGGTTTAAGAGTTTAAGGTTCTTCTGTGCGGCGGGCGGTGTTTGCAGAGCAGAACAATGGTGCACGCTTGACGAGACCAATTCAAAATGGTCATCGATTGGAGGTAGTTGAAAGTTTAAGGGTTTAAAAGTTTAAGGTTCTTTCTGTGCGGCGGGCGGTGTTTGCAGAGCAGAACAATGGTGAATATTGGGCGATACCAATTCAAAATGGTCATCGATTGCAGGTAGTTGAAAGTTTAAGGGTTTAAAAGTTTAAGGTTCTTCCTGTGCGTCGGACTGTGTTTGCAGAGCAGAACAATGGTGCACATTGGGCGATTCAAATTCAAGATGGTCATCGATTGGGTGAAAGCAGCCCAGCAGACATGACCACATCAGCCATCAACGATTCAAATATCTAAAATCTAAAAATCTTATATCATAAATAAAGAAACCCGCCTTTTGGCGGGTCTGCGGAGACGGCGAGATTCGAACTCGCGATACGGTTTCCCGTATACACACTTTCCAGGCGTGCTCCTTCAACCACTCGGACACGTCTCCTTTGATGGGCTGCAAAAATACATGCAAAGCAGCGAGTCACCGAATATTTTCGGTTCAATTTTATAGCGGCTTTTGTAACTTTAGCGACCCCGGTCCAAAAGACCGTTTTCTTCCTAAATCAATCGTTATGAGTGTTCAGCGCAAAGATTTTCTCCGAATGTCGGCTGGTGTATCTGTATTATTTGGTCTCTCTGGCTTCCGATCGGCCAACAAAAAATCGCCGCTCGATAGGCTTGAACCCATGACGGGAGACGTAGTGCCCATCACCACAGCCGAGCGCCTGACGCGGATTGAAAAGGCCAAAAAACTGATGGCGGAGCAGAAAATGGAAGCGATCATCCTCGACTGTGGCACTTCACTTAAGTATTTTACGGGTATCAGCTGGTGGCCCAGCGAAAGAACCATGGTCGCGATCATTCCGGCCCGCGGCGAAGTAACCTATGTGAGCCCGGCCTTTGAAGCGGAACGCCTCCGGCAATTGATCAGCATTGGCAAGGATGTTCAAACCTGGGAGGAACATGAAAGTCCGTATGCACAAATCGTGTCCGCTTTGAAAGGTTTGGGAATCGAAGGCGGAAACATCGGCATCGAGGAAAGATTGCGTTTCTTCATTTTTGACGGCATTCGCAAAGCGGGCCCATCTTATAATTTGATCAGTGCCGACCCTGTAACG
>JAGWTK010000377.1 GCA_028876035.1 Bacteroidota bacterium | reverse complement strand
TCGGCTGTTGTTGGCCTCGCTGTTGACAAAGGCCTCATCAAAAGTGTGAACGATACGGTAGCCTACTATGTTCCACCGATAGAAGTGTACAATCCGCTGGTTACTACCCACCCTGCTGAACTGATGGGGCAACCGATGCTGCTGGAACCTTTTTCGGGTACACATAACCGTACGTTAACCTGGGACGTCATGTTGCGGCAAACCAGTGATTGGGAAGGAACTTTATGGGGCAAGCCCGACTGGGCCGATCGGCCGGCACCCAACAGCAGCGAATGGCTGACCAGGAAACGGGAACAACCCGGGGCCGTATTTGAATACAACGATGTAAGGGTAAATGCGCTGGCCCTGGCGGCTACTTCCGTTTGGCGAAGGCCCCTGCCTGAAGTTTTGAAAACAAATATTATGGATCCCATTGGTGCCAGCAATACCTGGCGCTGGTATGGCTACCGCAACAGCTGGATTGTCCTGGACGGCCAGGTTATTCAAAGCGTGAGCGGCGGCGGTCATTGGGGCGGCGGTATGTTTATCAATGCCTATGATATGGCCAGGTTTGGCTTGCTCACCCTGCATGAAGGCAACTGGAACGGGAAGCAACTGTTATCACGGCAATGGATAGCCCAGTCCCGCACCCCCACTTCCGCCAACCTGGGCTATGGTTATATGAACTATTTCCTCAACACCAATAGAAAATACTATCCTTCGGCACCCGCGGCTGCTTTCGTTCATGTTGGCAATGGTACCAATATCGTGTATGTTGATCCGGACAATGACATCGTAATGGTGGTCCGCTGGCTTGAAAACAATGCCGTTGATGAAATGATAAAAAAGATGCTAACGGCCCTTTCTCAATAAGCGTAGATCGCTGCGGTGATGCGCTTCGTAAATATAAAAATACTAACTTACCAACCTCAGGGAATAATCCCCGGGCTTCTGATTAATTGGTAACACATGGGCGCATTAGGCCGACAATTCCAACAAGACGGATTTCTTGTACTGCCAGGTTTTTGCACCCCGGCCGACTGCGACCAGTTGATGCAAAGAGCCGCCGGACTGTCCGCCTCATTTGACTATAGCGGGCAGGCTTCCATTTTTCAAACCAATGAACAGTCGCGCACCAGCGACGATTATTTCCTCGCATCAGGCGAAAACATTTCTTTCTTTTTTGAAAAGGACGCTTTCGATCAGCAAGGGCAGTTGCTCCAACCGGTTGAAAAATCGTTCAATAAGATCGGTCATGCACTCCATGATCTCGATCCTGTTTTCAACGATTTTTCCCATCAGCCCCAGCTTGGGGCACTGGCTGCGGAACTCGGTTTGATGCACCATGTCATTATACAAAGCATGTTCATCTTCAAACATGCCCGGATCGGTGGTATCGTCGATCTCCACCAGGACGCCAGTTTCCTGTATACCGAACCGGCCAGTTGCACAGGTTTCTGGTTTGCGCTGGAAGATGCCCATGCCAGCAATGGATGCTTATGGGCAAGACCGGGCGGCCACCTCACTTCCCTTCGTCAGCGGTTCTACCGTTTACCAGGTGGAGGAACCGCCATGGAAACATTGGATCCAACACCGTTGAGCGATAAAGGCATGATTCCGCTTGAAGTAGAAAAGGGCACCTGTATTGTATTACACGGACTTTTGCCGCATTATAGTTTGCCAAACATCAGCGGCAAATCGAGACAGGCTTACACCCTTCACACAATAGACAGCAGGTATCATTACCCGGCTGACAACTGGTTACAAAGAACTTCATTGCCGGTTCGCGGCTTCGGGGCGGCACTGGTATAACAACAAAAACACGATTGCATATGTCACAACCATCATCGCGCAGACAATTCCTTCAGCAAGTCGGGGGCGGAATCGCAGTGTCACTGGCAGCACTATCAGCTAATAATAAACACGCGAAGCCTGGCTATAACACCGGAGGAAAAAAGCTGGGTGTTGCGCTGGTTGGATTAGGGAGCTACGCAAAGAACCAACTGGCGGTGGCATTGGAAAAAACCAGCAACTGCTATCTCGCTGCGATTGTAACCGGAACGCCATCAAAAGCAGACGAATGGTCAAAAAAATACAACCTTGATAAAAAGAATATTTACAACTACCAGAATTTCGACAGCATCGCCGACAATAAGAATGTAGACATCGTGTACGTGGTGCTGCCCAATTCGATGCACAAAGAATTCGTACTGCGCGCCGCTAAAGCAGGAAAACATGTTATGTGCGAGAAGCCGATGGCCACTTCTGTACAGGATGCCATTGATATGGTGAGTGCTTGCAGAGCGGCCGGCGTACAACTGGGAATTGGCTATCGAATGCATTTCGAACCCTTTACCAAAGAAATTATCCGCATGTGCCGTCAGAAGGAAATCGGCGACGTGAAATTTATTCAAACCAATTTTGGCTTTACTATTGGCGATCCTACCCAGTGGCGTTTGAAAAAGGATATGGCAGGAGGCGGTCCGCTGATGGATGTAGGCATCTATTGTGTACAGGCAGCCCGTTATGTTACCGGTGAAGAGCCGGTATCAGTGACCGCGCAATATGGGCCAGTCACCGAACCCTCGGTATTTAAAGATGTTGAGCAGTCGGTCTCCTGGCAACTGGAATTTCCAGGTGGCGCCACTGTAAATGGATTTTCTTCCTATCGATCAAATATTGAACAGCTCTATGTTTCTGCAACAAAAGGTTGGTTACAACTTAGTCCCGCCTACAGCTACGGCCCAATCAAAGGCAGCAGCAGCAAAGGTCCGTTGCAACTGCCCGTTGTACACCATCAAACGGTGATGCTGGAAGGCATCTGCGACGCCTTGCTCACATCGGGAACTATGCCTGCACATTGTAATGGCGAAGAAGGCCTTCGTGACATGAAAATTCTGATGGCCATCTACGAAGCAGCGGCATCGGGCAAGAAGCTACCCCTCGTCTGAATCAGGCCGGCATGATATAAAACTCGGGCGGATCAGAGAACTGCCTGATAAGCTCCTGGTATTTTTCTTTGAGATTGCGTTTGAAGAAACCAAGGTATCCCGGCTTGGGGATTCTGGTTTCATCAAGGGGCACGGCTTCGATCAAATCGTTGCCGATAAACATCATCAGTTTCATAAGGGTTGGATATTGGATTCAACGGATACAGTGTAAAAGAAATAAACACGCTCCATCGACGCAATACCAACAAACACGCGATGTTGATAGGGATTCTACGATAGCAAAACAGGTGGTAACAACAGACCTGGTTTACCTTGCATTGCTGCCCGATGCAACCTATTTTACCTGGCCAACAAATCCAACATAACCTGGAGTGCAGCTACCAGCACAAACGAGGCGTGTCCGAAAAGCCATACGAGCAGGAAAACAAATCCTGGCTTATGAAATGGTTCATTTTTGCGCTGAAGAATTTCGCAAATTTCAAAACTGTACAATGATGTTGACCAGATCGGCGTCAATTCACAGTGATTCGTTAAACGATTTTATGGTTTAAATACCAGACTCCGCAAACCTGTTTTTTTTTGTGCGGTACAAATTCCACATTTGTTAATAGCAACAGCTTTGTGCGCATGCCGGGGCGCAATGTTGTGCTTATGGCATTTTGTTTGCAAAGGGGTGCGTATGAGAAAACAAATCCTTTTTCCCCTTGCATGTGTTGGTATGCTGATGATCGCAGGCCAACTGATGGCCCAGAAGGGCACTGTAGCACCTTTTCGCGTAGGAGCAACTACTTTAAACCTTGGCATTGGCGCGGGTAGTGAGTATCGCGGCGACTACTACCGCGCAGCTTTCGGAATGAAAGCCGCTGTAGAATGGGGGCTCTGGCATGCTGGTCCGGGCACCATCAGCCTGGGTGCAGAAACCGGCGCTTCTTTTTCAAACGGTGGATATTATTACCGCGACTACCGTAGCCGCACAGCCGTAGTGGCGATGCGGTCGGCCTGGCATTACGGTTGGAAGGTACGTGGCCTGGATACCTATGCGGGATTGTCGGCCGGTATCGGTTTTCACCACTACGATTACCTGAACGACCGCAAGTACGATTACAATGAAGTGATACCCGTATTGGGCGCATTTATCGGCGCATCGTATTTCGTAACCCCCCGTTTTGGCTTCAATGCAGAAGCTGGCTATGATATTACCAATTTCCAGGTGGGTGTCATTTTCAAACTAAAATAACAGACGCTTTCTTTAACGATAGATGCCGTTGCGTTAATAGTCGCAGCGGCATCTTGTTTTTATTTAACTTGAGGTCTTGTTCAATGCCGAAACATTGCACACCTGACCCATGTGTTTAATTCCAACAACCCGGCTCAGCCTTTTATTGCTTTTTTTATGTTTGAACGGACTCTGCACATCTGCGCAGGAAGGATACGAAATACAAGTGTATGGATCGGCCACCATGGCGCCGCACTATACCATCTTTGAGTTACACAGCAACCTTTCACCTTCTGGCCCGCGCAACCAAAAGATGGGTTACACCCATCCTGACCATGAA
>JAGWTK010000376.1 GCA_028876035.1 Bacteroidota bacterium | reverse complement strand
GCCCAATTCGCTTGTCCGAATGAAGTCACCTGCTTCGCGTCGCTTCCATCGGCATTGGCCGTCCATATTTCCATATTGGTGGGTGCCACCAGGTTTTCAGCCAGCAGGTCTTTGTATTCTTTGATTTCTTCCGGTGTTTTAGGCGAAGAAGCCCGCCAGATCAGCTTTTTGCCATCCGGACTAAACCAGGCGCCCCCATCATACCCCAGGTGGTTGGTAATCCGTTTTACCTTTCGGGTGGCCAGATCCATGATATACAATTCGAGATCGCCGTCGCGCACAGAAGTAAACACCATCTTTCTGCCATCGGGCGACAAAGTTCCTTCGGCATCGTATCCCGGCGTATTGGTGAGGCGGCGAATATTTTTACCATTGGTGTCTGCCATAAAAATATCAAAGCTGGCATACACCGGCCAGATGTATTTGTTGCCATATTTTTTGCGGTCGGGTATCGGCGGACAGGTATCTGCTCCCAGGTGAGTAGAAGCATAAATAATATGCTTGCCATCTTTCATAAAAAAACCACAAGTCGTTCTTCCTTTCCCGGTACTCACCCTGGTATAAGTAAACGGTTCATTGCCTTCAGGCAGTTTACCGATAAATTCCTGATCACAGTAGAGCCCTTCCCTGGGATTGGTGCGCTGAAAAATGATATACTTACCATCGAAGCTGAAATAGGCTTCCGCATTATCGCCGCCGAAAGTCAGTTGCCGGATGTTTTTGAAATGCAGCTCATCGGGATACAAAATGGTATCACCGGTATTTTCTAGGTTGGTTACAGGCGCCAGCTTTCTCTCAAACGAAGCAAGCAGCAACGTGGTGGCCACAACAGCCATCAGTGAAAACAAACGGGAAATCATGAGGGTTATTTAGCGACTAAGGTAAAGCCGGTGGCCCCAAATTTTAAAAAAATATTGCCATTAGCCACCCTCAAAATCGGTTAGTTTTGCAGCATGTTCAAATCATGGTATACCTGGCTATTCAGCTGCATGGTTCTTTTTATGCAGGCTTGCGGTAACAACACGGCGGATGGTTTTGGCGACACGCTGCGGCAACCGTTGTATGCAGGACTTACTGACAGTATCGACAAATCTCCGAAAGATGCTACGCTTTACCTCCGGCGCGCCGAATTGCTGAGTCAGCACGAACAACACGATATTGCCTATTACGACTATAAAAAAAGCTGGGAACTGAACCCGCTGGCAGAAACGGCACTGGCCTACGCATCCAACCTGTTCCTGACTGGTCGTACCAAAGACGCCATTACGTTGTTGACCAATGCAGCGCAACAGTTTCCCGGCAACACCGAATTCCTTCGGCGACTGGGCGAAACCTATGCACAAAACGGACGGACGAGGGAAGCCCTGGATATCTATGACAAATTGCTGAAAACAGACAGCGGTAATTTTGATGCGCTTTACCAAAAAGGCATTTTGTACACACAACTAAAAGACACCGCGAAAGCCATTGCACTGCTGGAACAGGCTTACCGCCTGCAGCCATTGACGCAAACCGGCCTGGCTTTGGCTAATTTATATGCTGAAACAAAAAACGATCGCGTGATTGCGTTGTGCGATGCCTTATCGCAGAAAGACACTGCCAGGGATTTTGCCGACCCGGTTTTTTTGAAGGGCATCTACTATTCGAATATCAGGAACTATCCGAAAGCACTGGCACTAATGGATGAAGCGATCAACCGCGACTGGCGTTTTCCGGATCCTTATATCGAGAAAGGCATCATCCTGTACGAACAAAAGAACTATGACGAAGCGCTGAAGACTTTTCAGTACGCAGCGAACCTGGCATATACTGATGGTGACAATTACTACTGGATGGGCCGTTGTTATGAAGCGACCGGTAAAAATGAAGAGGCCATCGACTATTACTACAAAGCATTGGTGTTCGACAAAGATCTGACCGAGGCACGGGAAGGGCTCAAACGTTTGAAAGCCGAGGTTCCGCGGGGTGAATAAGTTCGCAGGAGTGCTTATCGATAACCATTTATATTAGCAACTTAACAACCGGATTACACATGGCCATTATCGCCCCTTCTTTGCTGGCAGCAGATTTTTTGCAATTACAGAAAGCATGTGATATCGTTAATAACAGTGAGGCCGACTGGTTTCACCTCGATGTGATGGACGGACGTTTCGTGCCCAATATCAGCTATGGCCTGCCGGTGATCGAGCACATCAAAAAAGCTGCTAAAAAGCCCTGCGATGTACACCTGATGATCTTAGAACCGGAAAACTTTACAGAAGCTTTTCGGAAAGCGGGGGCAGATATCGTATCGGTACACATTGAAGCCTGTCCGCACCTGCACCGGAATATCCAGCAGATAAAGTCGTTGGGCATGAAAGCCGGCGTTGCCATCAATCCGCATACACCGGTAGAAAGTTTAAAAGATATTCTGCAGGATATTGATATGGTGAATGTGATGACTGTTAACCCGGGGTTTGGCGGACAATCATTCATTCCCCACTCCATCCACAAAATCCGGGAGCTTCGTCGCATGATCGCTGAGCGCGGGCTCCATGTTAAGATAGAAGTAGATGGTGGTGTTACGCTTGAGAATGCACAAGCTATTTTGCATGCCGGCGCTGATGTGCTGGTGGCGGGGAATACGGTGTTTAAATCGCCGGATCCGATTGCGACGATTCGGCAGTTAAAGGAACTATAGCCATGTAAAGGTGAGCCATCCTTTAAGATTGGCTCACCCTTTATATATTATTGTCTTAAGGCTTGTCTGCCGTTTTATCTTGCGCCAGTTCCGCATCATCCGGCTCCCCCTGCAAGTCGCGATCGATATTATACAAAGCGTCGCCGCTGGCAGCAGCACCACCCGCGATTTTTATTTTGTCGAGTAGGCCCAGTGCAAGTGTTTCTTCTTCTGTTTGTTCCTTCACAAACCACTGCATAAAATTCCAGGTTGCCCAGTCCTGCTCCTCCATACTTTGCTTTACCAGCTTATAAATTGCATTGGTATTGTCAATCTCATGTTCCAGCACTTTCTCAAAACAGGGCTGAAGCGCCGAAGGATTGGCGGGCGGCGCCGGGATGGCTTCAATTGTTACGCTGCCTCCCCTTTGCAAAATGTATTCAAGGATTTTCATCATGTGGTTTCTTTCCTCCTGGGCATGCCGGAATAAGAAATTGGCAACCCCGCTAAAACCCTGGGCGCTGGCCCAGGCCGCATAGGAAAGATAGATTTGGGCAGCATGCGCTTCCTTGGTCATTTGTGCGTTGAGCGCCGTTTGCATTGCGGTTGAGAGACGGTTAGTGTTCATATTTTTGTTTTTGTTAGGGAACAATGGTTTTCATTCAAACCCTGTTCCGGAACAGACGGGCTGATACCCATTTCTACGTAAAAGGCTGTTTGCCAAAACAAAAGCACCAATTCTGTAATATTGCCCCGGTATTTCCGTTATACTTTGCCATGCCAAAAACCGGTTTCCTGATACTGCTGTTTGCGCTTTTTGTGGCACCGGTTCTACATGCCCAGAAAAAGACGGCGCAGGTGAGTGGAAGAGTGCTGGATGAAAATGAAGCGCCACTTGCCGGTGTAAGCATTACGGTGTTAGGGCGCGACAAAGGGATCATGAGCTCGGACTCGGGCACATTCACGCTCACTGTGCCGGCCGACAAAGCATTCGCACTCGTATTTTCCTACACCGGTTTTACAACCGAACAACGCAATTTCCTTTTAGCCCAGGGAGAACGGGAAACAGTCACCGTGCGCATGGAACACGGTGGCCGGAAATTACAGGAAGTGGTGGTTACGGATCAGCGGCAGCGCAGGGAAGCGGGCTTAATTGCTGTAAATCCAAGACAGGCTATCAACATTCCCTCCCCTACCGGTGGTATCGAAAGCCTGATAAAAGTATTTGTAGGCAGCAACAATGAACTCAGTTCGAATTACTCCGTGCGCGGCGGTAACTACGACGAGAACCTCATCTATGTAAACGATTTCGAAATCTTCAGGCCCTATCTCGTAAGAAGCGGGCAGCAGGAAGGACTCAGCTTCATCAATCCCGAACTGGCGAAAGGCGTTAACTTCTACAATGGCGGTTTCCAGGCAAGGTATGGCGACAAAATGAGTAGTGTGCTCGACATTCAATACCGCAAACCAAAAAAGTTCGGCGGATCGGCCTATGTGAGCCTGCTTGAACAGGGACTGCACCTCGAAGGCACCGGTGCGCACGATAAATTCACCTACCTGCTGGGTGTTCGCAATAAAAGCAACCGCAACCTGCTGGCCAGCCAGGAAACAAAAGGAAATTATGTTCCTTCTTCAGCCGATTTCCAGGGATTGTTCACCTACCAGTTCAACAAAAAGTGGAACGCAGAACTATTCCTTAATTTTTCACAGACGAAGTTTACGCTGATCCCCTCGTTCTCGCAACAAACAGCATCGGTGTTTTCTCCCTACTTAACGGCCAACCTCGGACTGGATATCTTTTTTGAAGGAAAGGAAGAGGATCGGTACAAAACCAATA
>JAGWTK010000375.1 GCA_028876035.1 Bacteroidota bacterium | reverse complement strand
AAAAAACTCTTCATGCAAAACGTTGATGGCCTTTTTTACATCGGCGGTGGCGATGACTGCTGATATATTTCTTTCTGAGGAGCCCTGCGCAATGGCGCGAACGTTCACGCCGTTGCGGCCTAATGCGCCAAACATTTTACCACTTGTGCCCGGGTGGCTTTTCATATTGTCGCCCACCAGTGCCACGATAGACAATTGCTGTTCTACGACAAGGGGTTCAACTTTACCGGTTTCGATTTCCCAGGCAAAGGTTTTGTCTACGATCTCTTTGGCTTTGGCAGCGTGTGCATCATCAATACCTACACAAATTGAATGCTCAGACGAGCCCTGGGTAATTAGGATAACATTGATCGACGCGCTGGCTAGGGACTCGAACAAGCGGCGTGAAAAACCAGGGATACCCACCATACCGCTGCCTTCCAGGCTAAGCAGGGCGATCTTGTTGATGCTGGATATACCACGGATGCTGTTCCCGTTCTTTACCGCGTTGGTTTCGATAACCGTTCCATAATCATCGGGCGCGAAGGTATTTTTGATCCAGCATTTAATGCTTTTATTCATCACTGGCTGGATGGTAGGAGGGTAGATCACTTTCGCACCAAAATGCGAGAGTTCCATCGCTTCCTGGTAAGAGATATGCGGGATCACCCTTGCGGTTGGAACCAGCCGGGGATCAGCAGTCATCATACCGCTTACGTCTGTCCAGATTTCGACAGTGGCTGCGTTTAATGCCGCTGCAAGGATGGCTGCGGTGTAATCTGACCCGCCGCGTCCAAGTGTTGTAGTGCTGCCATCGGCCGTTGCCGCAATAAAACCTGGCATTACATAAATCTTATCTGTGCTGCTGGCGAAGAAACTGGCAATTGCCGCATTACTGCTGGCAAATTCTACGGGTGCATTGCCATAATCAGCGGTCGTTACAATTAATTCACGACTGTCTTTCCAAACGCTGCCCGGCATGCTAATCTTAAAGCGGGCTGCAATGATCTGCGACGAAAGCAGTTCACCGTAGCTTAGAACGCGATCCCGGGTGCGGGGAGACAATTCGCGCAGGAGAAAAATGCCATTGCAGATGTCTTCGATTTCGTTGCATTGTTTTTTAACCAGGCTGAGTACACTGCTTTGCTGGGTAACAGGAATCAGTTCTTTGACAACTTCTAAATGGCGCTGTTCAACTTGTGCAAGAATGGATTTGTATTCTTCATTGCCGGCCGCTGCAGCAACGGCGCTGTTGATGAGTGTATCCGTAATGCCCCCCAGGGCAGATACCACAACGATTGTACGATCTCGTTGCGCTGCTTTTTCAACAATAGCTGCCACTTTATTGATGTTGACGGCGTTGGCTACTGAACTGCCGCCGAACTTTAGAACCTGCATATGATAGTGTTAAAATGAATGATGGTTGATGATGTATGAATACTGAAGCAGTTACCCTGTAATCGCCCAGCCTAAGCCCAATGGTTTGTATGGAAATGTGCAACCCTTAACGGGTTGTAATAGTGGTAATGGTAATAATAGAAGCAACACCGGTGGCGCCGGCAAAAGAAGAAGCAATGATATGAGCTGGATGTTGTACCACTTTTTTTAACGGGACGAAGGTAATGCTGCTTTTCTATATAACAATCGTTAGTTTTCTTGATTTTTTTCCAAAGAAACGATTCGATCGGTGCAAACGGTTCAAGTCATCGCCCGATTCTTTGCCGTTAATTCAGAATTTACGCGTATTTTCATCACCTGTTTGCTGCTTGCTATATCATGTGTTTCAATCAAAAAAACTATCGTCATCAATGGACATTCAGTCATCCCGCGGACTGCAGCAATTCAAGAATTATGTTGGTATAAAATTCCAGCTGTACAATAGTCTGTTCACTTCGCTTCCTTTTCACCGGATTGAAAAGACGGGGATATTGTTGTCGCTTTTGCTGAGCGATTGCGAAGAAGGTTTTAAGAAGAAGCAAAGCCCGGTGGCCATCCTCGACGAATTTTTCGCCAAGCATACGGCGGCATTAACGGAAAGAGAGCGGCTGGATATGATGTTCCGCTTTATCCAGTACACCGAACGGCAGGTTGTGTTGTTCGACGCGCTGGAGGATGCTGCTTTCCGCGAAATCAATGATACCAACGGCGCCGGTTCGCTCAAACACCTTGAATCAGAAATTCTGCAATCGGGTAAACAGGAACAGCTTGCGGAGCAATTGAAACATTTCGCGATTCGCCTGGTGCTTACGGCGCACCCAACGCAATTTTATCCCGGTTCTGTATTGGGTATTATCAATGACCTGGCAAAGTCGTTGTCGGACAATAACGCTGCACAAGTGCATCTGCTCTTGCAGCAATTGGGCAAGACGCCCTTTTTCAAACATGTAAAGCCCACACCCTACGACGAAGCGGTTAGCCTTATCTGGTACCTGGAGAATGTATTCTACGCGGCATCGGGACGCATCATTAATTTCCTGAAGAATCAGTTTCCGCAGGCCATTGATCCGCACAATCCGATCATCAACATGGGTTTCTGGCCAGGAGGGGATCGCGACGGCAATCCCAATGTCAATGCGGCGATCACCTTGCAGGTGGCCGATGCCCTTCGGGTGAGTATTATCAAATGCTATTATATGGACGTACGTCGCCTCAAGCGCAGGCTCACGTTCAAAGGGGTGGAAAGTGTACTGGCAGAACTTGAAAAGACACTGTACAATAATATTTTCGTTCCGGGGCACCGTACCGCGCTGAAGAAAAAAGATATCCTCGATCCACTGATGCAGATCCGCGAAGTGATCATCTACCAGCACAATGGATTATTCCTTGATTTGCTGGATAGTTTAATCGGGAAGGTATCCGTATTCGGACTTCATTTTGCTTCGCTCGATATCCGGCAGGAAAGTTCAGTGCATGGCAAGCTGCTGAATATAGTAGCTGCAAAAACCGAAGCCTTGCCGGCCAACTATCCGCAACTGCCGGAGAGTGAAAAAATCAACGCACTGCTGTCGATTGAAACAACGGTGGATCCTGCGATTGCAGACGACCCGGTGTTGAGGGATAGTCTCGAGAGCACGGGTGCGATTCGCGAGATCCAGCAATTCAATGGAGAAGAAGGTTGCAGCCGGTATATCATCAGCCAGTGCAACAGTGCATTGAATGTAATAGAGGTATTCGGCCTTTTCCTGCTGAACGGATGGAAGAAAACTGCATTGACAGTAGATATTGTTCCGTTGTTTGAAACCATCGATGACCTCCAGGCAGCTTCTGAAATCATGCAAACCTTGTATGAGCATCCCGATTATCGGGCACACCTGAGGCGGAGAAACAACAAGCAGACCATTATGGTGGGCTTCTCCGATGGCACTAAAGATGGTGGATACTTCATGGCCAACTGGGGTATCTACAAAGCGAAAGAAGAGCTCACCATGATTTCAAAAAAGTATGAAGTAGATGTGGTATTCTTCGACGGCCGTGGCGGGCCGCCTGCGCGTGGTGGCGGCAAAACCCATAAGTTTTATGCGTCGATGGGTAGGAATATTTCGAATAAGGAAATACAGCTGACCATACAGGGGCAAACCGTTAGTTCTAACTTTGGCACGATCGATTCTGCGCAGTTTAATATTGAACAATTGCTGAATGCGGGTATATCAAACGATCTTTTTTCGACCAGGCCCATCACCCTGGAGCAGGAGGAAGAGGCATTGTTGCAGTCGCTGGCCGATGAAAGCTTCAAATCGTACAGCGCATTAAAAGACCATCCCGATTTTATCAATTACCTTACTTATATCAGTCCGCTCCGCTTCTACGCCCAAACCAATATCGGTAGCCGACCGGCGAAACGTACCGGCGGTGCCAGGCTAAACCTGCGCGATCTGCGCGCCATCCCTTACGTGGGCGCCTGGAGTCAGCTGAAACAAAATGTCACGGGCTTTTACGGTGTGGGTAGCGCTTTGCGTGAACTGGAACGCCAGGGAAAATTTGGGGAACTGAAGGCACTCTACCGGAGCTCACTATTCTTCAAAACGCTGATGGATAACTGTGAGATGGCGATGAAAAAGACTTTCTTTCCATTGACAGAGTTTTTGTCGCAGCACCCTGTGTACGGTGAAATCTGGAACGCTATCAACGCTGAATACGAACTTACAAAACGCTATGTGCTGCAGCTCTCCGGCAATACCGAACTGATGGCCGACTATCCGGTAGAACAGCTCTCGATCCAGATGCGTGAACGTATTGTGTTACCGCTTACCACCATTCAGCAATATGCCATTGCTAAAATGCGTGAAATGGAGGAAAAGCAGATTGCCAGCTACGCTTTCAAGGATAATTATGAGAAGCTCGTGATCAGATCTTCGTTCGGGATTATAAATGCCGGCAGAAACTCTGCGTAGTTAATGAGCTAATGTGATAAATGTGACAAATGTGCTGATGCATCGTGTGCGGCACGCTGAATGCGTTCAAATTGGCTGCAAGGGGAGGGAGAGAGGTGAGCGCTAGAAGGTTAGAGGCCAGCATCGCAACGACCG
>JAGWTK010000374.1 GCA_028876035.1 Bacteroidota bacterium | reverse complement strand
GATTAAAAGGACCTGAAAACTGGGGCATGGTAGAAGAACTTGCAAAATTATTGCACGCCGCCACGGCCTGCAGCCGCCCGGTGGCCGATGCCGACTGGCGCCCACACCACGAGCATGTGGGACAAACCGGACTTGCCATTGCGCCCAATCTTTATATTGCCATTGGTATCTCCGGAGCCATTCAGCACCTCGCCGGCGTTAACCGCAGCAAGGTAATTGTCGTGATTAACAAAGACCCGGAAGCCCCCTTCTTTAAAGCCGCCGACTACGGTATCGTAGGCGATGCATTTGAAGTAGTGCCCAAAATTATCGAAGCGGTTAAGCAATTGAAATAACCAGGCTCCTCTGTTTGATAAAGGCGCAGTTAACACTGCGCCTTTTTTGTATGGTACCCCGCCCATTTTGAATTACATTGCGGTTCTTTCGGCTCCTGGCCTGCGCATACGCTGGCCAACCGATCATCAAACTACAGGATTATGTTTCCGAGCATTGGCCCCACCAGTACAAAAGCATGGCATCAACTCAGCTCCCATTACAATAGCGAAGCCAAACAATACAAGCTGCGCGATTTGTTCGAAAAAGACACGCAACGTTTCAATAAGTATTCGCTGCGCCTGGGCGACATCCTGTTCGACTATTCAAAAAACATCGTTACCGATACTACCCTGCAACTATTACAGGCGCTTGCAGCAGAATGCAAACTTTCTGCGGCCACCGAAGCCATGTTCAGCGGGGAGAAAATCAACCGTACGGAAGGAAGAAGTGTTTTACATACCGCCCTCCGCAATTTTTCCGGCAAGCCGGTGTATGCAGACGGAAAGGATGTGATGCCCGATGTTCACCGCGTGCTCTCACAGATGAAATCTTTCTGCGAAAAGATTCACAGTGGAGAATGGAAGGGATATACCGGCAAGCCCATCCGCCATATCGTGAACATCGGCATTGGCGGAAGTGACCTGGGTCCCGTGATGGTAACGGAAGCACTAAAACCGTATTGGAAAAAGAACATTAATCCATGGTTTGTATCGAATGTAGATGCCACGCATATCGCTGAAACGCTCAAAAAGGTAGATGCGGAAGAAACGCTTTTCCTGGTTGCATCAAAAACATTCACCACCCAGGAAACCATGACCAATGCCCAAACCGCCCGGAACTGGTTCCTGCAGACTGCAGGTGATGAAGCACATATCGCCAAACACTTTGCTGCACTTTCTACCAATGAAAAAGATGTGGTGAAGTTTGGAATCGATAAAGCCAATATGTTCGAATTCTGGGATTGGGTGGGTGGCCGTTATTCTTTGTGGAGTGCGATTGGACTTTCGATTGCACTAACCATTGGCTATGATAATTTTGAAAACCTGCTTCGGGGCGGACATAATGCCGACCTGCACTTCAGGACTACCCGGCCTGAACAAAACATACCGGTCTTAATGGCCCTGGTTGGCATTTGGTACCGCAATTTTTTCGGCGCGCAGAGCGAGGCCATTTTACCATACGATCAGTACATGCACCGGTTTGCCGCCTATTTCCAGCAGGGCAATATGGAAAGCAACGGAAAATATGTTTCACGCAACAACGATAAAGTTGATCACGCCACTGGTCCGGTTATCTGGGGAGAACCCGGCACGAATGGACAACATGCATTTTACCAGTTGATTCACCAGGGTACTGTTTTAATACCCTGTGATTTTATCGCACCGGCGATAAGTCACAATCCCATCGGCGATCACCACGAAAAACTCTTGTCCAACTTTTTCGCGCAAACACAGGCATTGATGAATGGAAAAACGCCGGAGGAAGCAAGGGCCGAACTGTTAAAATCGGGCATGAACGCTGAAGGCATCACATCGCTTTTGCCGCACAAGGTGTTTGAAGGCAACAGGCCTACGAACTCTTTTCTCATCAAAGAGATTACCCCATTCACCCTGGGCCAGCTGATTGCATTGTATGAACACAAGATCTTTGTACAGGGCGTTATCTGGAACATCTACAGCTTCGATCAATGGGGTGTTGAATTGGGTAAGCAACTGGCTGGTAAAATTCTGCCGGAACTTAAAGACAATACCCCTGTTTCAAGTCACGATAGTTCCACTAACGGGCTCATCAATGCGTTCAAACAATTCAGGAATTGATTAACTTTAATCAAACCTGTTCTTTTATGAAAAAAATATGCTGCACGGGATTGTCCTCACTGGCCATGTTTACCGCCATGTGCCAGTCCAACCAAATCGTTCCTGATACTAACAATCTAAGCAAACCTGCACAGCCATTTGTGCTTCCATTGCTGCCGCAACGACCATCCACACAGCCGCTGTTTAAAGAAAATTTGCCCGGATTAACCAGCCAGGGGAAACCTATAGTCGGTTGGATAGTACCGGACATAAGCCGCCCGGGAAAAATAACAAACGCCGAAGTTGATAATATGGCTGTAGTACAACCCTCCCTGAACACAGTGGAAAGAATGCCGAATGCATCCGCACTGGTGATTGCAGGTGATTGGGTGGTGCCAACAAAAAAGCGCCCCTGAAGGCGCTTTAGAATGAGGGTCGATTAATTCGACTTATTGCTTTAGAAGCTTTTTGACCAGACTGCCACTATTTGTTGACACCTGTATCACATAGCTACCAGCGCTGAGCTTTGCCGGAGTATTCAGTTCAATCTTATTCAGTCCCGCCAAATTCCTCTCTGTCATGTAAACAACCCTGCCTTCCATATCAAACAGTTTCACTTTAACTGTTCCTGACTGGACGGAACCAAAATCTATCCCGATATGATCTGTAAAGGGGTTGTTGCGAATCCGCATCGCCGCGCTGTTACTTATAGCGTCAAGCTTAACCACATTACTATAAGTAAAACTACCATCAGCATCTACCGACTTCAGGCGGTAGTAGGCGGCATCTGCACCAAGGTTAGGATCCGTGAATGAATATGCGTCGCCTGATGGATTGTTTCCAGCCGACACCGTTCCTATTCCCGCAAAAGCAGTACCGTCTGCCGAGCGTTCAACTTCGAAACGTCGCAAATTCACTTCCGAACTTGTTTTCCAAGTAATTAGTGCATCACTATTCTTGCGCAAAGCGGCAAAAGCTGAGATATCAACCGGCAAGAGGGCGCTTAACATTATTGGATAATCTTCAGCTTGTCCATATACCGGTGCATAACAACCGCTGGTGATCGTAAAGCCAGCTCCATAAGTCGTCGAAGATAATTCATCCATAACGCGCATTCTGATTGCGGTGCTTAGAACCGCGGTTAAAGGCACGGTGAAATTACCCGTAATAGTAACAGGACTACCCGCCTGGAGGATTTGCGGGCTGTAATATATCTGTTCAGTTACATTATCAAAAATTCCGTTGTTGTTATAGTCGATCCAAACGCGTAATTGCTCATCATTGACTGCCAGCACTGTTGCAGAGAATGTATAAGTACTACCACGCTGGAGTTGGATCAGGTTAAGGCATTTGCCGGTTTGATTCAAATAGCCATTATCTATTTTGGCCGTGCTCGAATAAAATACCTTTCCACCTAAACTTACAGACATAATCCCAGCAAAATTTCCAGAAAGACCTGTCGGATTGGTAGCAGGCGAGCAACTTGCGGCCACCGGGCCGCTATAGGGCCCCACATAACTGCTTATTGCAGAAGACATGGCCAGGGTTTGTCTCCCCTGCAAAGACATCGCCGCCAGCGCTCTCGATTTTTGACCCGCTGTAAATAATGTATAGCAGGAAGTATAATTCATGAAGTTATGCTCTGTATTTATCGAATAGGCAGTTCCAGTACAACCATTTGTTCCGGTACGACAGCTAAAATTCACGACTCCTCCGGTTTGATTGTACGTGATAGGATCTGTATCACACACTTTGTCACCATCAGCTGAACATGTAGTATTTGTGGGACAGGTTACCGCATCGGGGGATCCTTCAAACGGATGGTATAAATTAAGTGCATGACCGATTTCGTGGGGTAGGGTCTTCTGGCCAGAAAGCATTTGTGTAGCCAACATGACCGTACCGTCCGTTAAAGGAGACGATCCGGCATAAGCAGCATATCCCGCGATAAACTGCCCTGAAGTTCCATCCTTTCCATCAATTTTATTTACTATCCATATATTGTAATAGTTTGCGGGATCCCATCTGTCAAAGCTCTTCAGCATGGAATCAGTTACTCCGCCAGTAGTCGTTGCGTTGACACCGTTTGACGCATAGTTAGGCATTGACGACCCATCAATCCTATCAATACCATTAATGATATTACAATTGGTATCTCTTGTCGCAAGGGCAA
Organism: Bacteroidota bacterium; assembly: GCA_028876035.1. Classification (GTDB taxonomy): domain Bacteria; phylum Bacteroidota; class Bacteroidia; order Chitinophagales; family Chitinophagaceae; genus JACMLD01. The sequence goes on along the minus strand of JAGWTK010000374.1, from coordinate 223 downwards.
ATTGTATTTGCATATCTCCCACCCCTTCCAGGCCCGGATAGGTGCCATTATAAACATTATTAAGGTAGGCGATGGCCCCCTGGATCTGGGCGTCCGTGGGATTATAGGTGGTACCAACCGCTCCTCCTGTGTGCACTACATGCACAACCACCGGAATGGTATACAATGTAGCGGCTGTCTTTAACTGCGGGTCATTCTGGTGATGTTCAATGTATTTTTGGAT
>JAGWTK010000373.1 GCA_028876035.1 Bacteroidota bacterium | reverse complement strand
TATTTGAAGGGTGCTGACTATGGATTGTTTAAGTATGATGAGGGTATGAGATACAAGTAGTCAATGAGTAAATGTGCAAGTGTGCAATTGTGCAAATACTTACTTTGAATGTGGATGTAGGAAGAAATGAACACGACGACTAGAAGTCGGGATGCCGCCCCTATTCAACTGAGCTACCCTAAATAAAAAAGCCCCTGCAATTACAGGAGCTCTGTGACCCGGATTGGATTCAAACCAATGACCTACTGCTTAGAAGGCAGTTGCTCTATTCAACTGAGCTACCGGGCCGAAATCTTTTTACCAATGACCTTCCCGACTCAGGAGTCGGGATGCGCTGTTCAAGGGAGCTACCGGGCCTTGGAAGGGCGCAAAATAACAAAAAAATGCCCTTCCGGGCAAATCAAATAAGGGGAGATGACAAGCATCTCCCCGGTATACAACCCTATTGTACTAAAACCGCGGATGTGGTGAGGCGGCTACCATTGCGATCGAATAATTCTACCCAGTAGAGTCCGGCCGATAAACGCGCACCGGAAAACTCAGTCGTTTGAGACTGACCGGTGAAATTTACCGTTGCCTGGCGCAGGTACTGACCGGCCGCATTGCGCAGCTGCAACATATAGTTGCCAGCCGGCATACCGGCCATGGTGATCCGAACCCGGTCGGTGGCGGGGTTGGGCGTGGCGGCAATTGTTGCTGTACTGTTGGAACTGGTATGTAACTTAGCAATCGCCGAATAGGTGGTGGTTCCGTCCTTATCGCTCATGCGTAAACGATAGTAAACAACCGTCTTTATCGAAAACTTATCGGGATATACATAGCTGTTCACCCTATCAAAAGCCGGTAATACCATGGCTACGTCACTAAAATGTAATCCATCTTCGCTTCTCTCGATGGTATATGCCTGCAGTGTATTGTCCGATTCAGCCATCCAGTTCAGGCGCGCCATCCCTTTATCGTTCGTTGCATAAAAATTTATCAGCTTTACAGGCAAAACCGACAACGGGCCATTACAGCTATAGGCAAAGGAATAGGCCTTGCCCAGTCCATTGTTGTCGAAGGTGAAACTCATGAGGGTCGACAAGGTATTTCCCATGTTCAGCAAACCTGATCCAAAATCAAGTGCATTGGCCGGTCCGCCAATCACCGACCGAACGCCATTGCTTTTCCCTTTTGTATAACCAGCACCCGCCACTGAATAACCCAGCAGTGAGCTTGCATTTACACCCAGCAGGGGCGACACGGTTACACCCAGGTCCCAATACGGACTTGAATCATACGTTCCATCCGCTTTGCCAAGTAGGATGTATGCTGCACCACCCGTTACATTTGCACCAATCATGGGCACATTGGTCGACAAGGGCTCGCCTACAATGATATCTCCAATATTATCACAGTTTACGTCCAGCATATTGTCGATGCTGGCACCAAACATCATCGATACATTCAATGTTTGTCCGCTCAGCAGGCCAAGCACCGAACCGGCCCTCGGCGAACCAATACTTTGATCCGGCGTAAAAGTGCCGGCACCCGTTCTTGCTTTGAATACATTCACTGTTCCGGCTTTCAACTGTAATCCGCCAACATTCGACAATACATTCTCATTGGGTGCTCCCACTAAAATATTGCCGTTGCTGGCACCGGCAGCCGTACGCACAGCTTTTAAGGAATAACCGAAAAGGTTAGCGGCAGACGACAATAATCCGGAGGGGGATGCCTGAAGCAATATGTTGCTGCTGGTCTGCACACCACTGCCATTTCCATTGAATACACGCACGGTTCCTCCTAAAAATTGACCGGTAAAAATACCACCCAGGGAACCCAGGTTGATACCCGCCGGTGCACCTACGGCGATATCCGGGTAGCCATCACCGTTATAATCACCGGTACCATCCACGCTGAAACCAAACATCAGTCCGGCCGTATTGGCCAATGGCAGCGAGGCCAGGCCCAGCAGTGCGGGCGTTGGTGCCGGTAAACGAACGGGACTACTGGTTTGGAGATCGCTGGAATAATACACAAAGGCCGCTCCGGTTTGAACGGATGTAAGCGATGTGCCCAACCAGGCCGGGCTACCCACAACGATATCCTGTTTGCCATCTCCGTTCATATCACTGGTGGCAGCAATCGAATAACCAAATAGAAAACCAACATTGGTGTTGTTAAGCAGGAGCCCGGCTACCCCCGTGCTAAACCAGGAACTGCCCGATAGTTTTATTTGAAAGGAAGGAGATGGAACGGCGGCGGAAAACAAATCTTCACTGCGGTATACATAAACTTTACCTGCTTTTACGTTCACATTGGTACTTCCTAAAAGCGTTGCAGCACTGGTTTGATACGTCTCCTGCGGCGCTCCGATGATGATATCGTTCTTTCCATCGCCCGTGATATCACCCGCGGCAATACTTAATCCAAATAAGGAGCCTGCAACCGGTGAGGTAGGCTGCAAAATCTTTGAAGGCGTCGCAGGAAGACCGTTGGCTGAGCCAAAGTATAAAAACACGGCGCCGACCGACAAAAGATTGCCTGAACCCGTCACCACATCAGCCATGGTAGGTGCTCCTATCGCCACATCGTCAAAACCGTCGCCATTCACGTCACCCAACCCGGCAACGGTATAGCCATAGCCCGCCTGCGACTGTAATTGCAAATTAGTCAGCAGTCCTGGAAGCACCCCGTCTGCCGAGGTTGTCCATTCCGGTGTATGATTGAGCGGATCAATCGTTACCGGATACACAGCGTTGCTGTCATCTGCTGCAATCGTGAGCATACCCGATTGGGAATCGTAGTGCATCGAAGCCGCAAGCGCTACTCCCCTGCTGTCCCATACTTTTAATTGATCGTAGCGAAGGCGTTCTTGTTGTTTTGTACCCCTGCTGCTAAACACCAGGGCCTGTGCGTTGACGAGTTGCACCAACAGATCGGTTTGAACCTGCATTTCTACTTCAAGCTTCGTCGATGCAGCCGACTTTTCCTGTATAATAAAATTCTGCCGCAGCCCTTTCGACCCGTGCTGGTATTCCACGGCAGATAGTGTGGAGGTATACCGGACTGTACTGGCATTCGTTCTTTCAGCGATGAATTGTTTTTTATCGAATGATTGATGGTTGATGTGCTTGATAAGAAATGAGACGGACCAGGGTGATTTCTTTTCACTGCTAACGCGGAAGCCCGATTCCGACACGAACAGGTCCATGTTGTTCCGATGATTGGTTGCCGTAAAATCGTTTTTATGCTTCGATGATTTGAAGGAGAAGGAAAGCGCATCGATTTGTGCTGTCTGCTGGCTGTACCAGCTTTCGCTGATGCCTTGTGGCAAAGACTCTTGCGAATGACTAATGAGTTGAATAGTTTGGAACACGAGCAATAAGTATAGGGTACGCGTTTTCATACAATACGTTTAAGGGTTGAACAATAGGGTATCTGGAAATTGCGCAATAGAACAACAGTCACACTGTTCGCGGCAATTTGCCTTTTGTTGGTAGCTTTTCGCGGAGGGATTGGATCTGGTTCAGGACAGGATGAAGGATTGGATATTGCCGGCGGTAAAGAATCTTTCAACAAAGCTATTCAGCATTCGTCGACGCAGATACCGCTAATTTGTCTTTGAATACCGCTAAACGTGCAGGAGCTGCTAAAGCAAACTCTTAGCGCATACGTTTGCACAGGGAATTGATTACAAATAATAATAATAATGCGCAACTACCCGCGTTGTACCTTTGAATATCCCAGCAACCAGCCGTGCATCGTGTACGCCTTATATTACCACCACTAGCTTCTCCCGCATTCAATGAAGTTGTTTGCAATGCACTAAGCATGCCCGATACAGGATATCAACTCGAAGTGCCGGCAACGAACGGACAAGGGATGTTGATGCGAAAAGAAATTGATGAAGCCGTGTTCATGCTATTCTGGAAATTCAAATTGCACAATCGTTTGTCCATTCAAAGGTCCGGGCAGGAAGCAATGCCGGAAAAAACAACACTCACGTTGTTGTATGTTTTAATTGAAGGCGATTTGCATCAAAAACTTCAGCCGGCAGAGAAGCGGCTCCATCACCTGCGAAGCGGCAGGACCATCCTCCTGGTGTCGGATAAAACCGATCTTCGTTTTGAAGTACCGGCCGGCCAGCTGATCAAAGTAGTAGGCATCAGTGCGGCTTTTTTATTGGCTATTGCGTGAATTCAGTGGCGAAGGTGAATTGTACAGCACCTTCCTACGCGACCTCTATCACAAAGCCAGCAAGGGGCCGCAGCTGTATACAACCACCGTAGAAGATTTGTCCCTGCTCGGTGAAATTACCCGCCTGGCAGCCGTTACCACAGGGCCGGCGCTGTAGGTCAAAGCCAATGTCTACTTGCTCCTGTCACATTTTTTCCATCGTCTCACCCATGCACAAAAAGAAGATGATGCTGCAAAAGGCTTATACTATCAGCAGATAACAGCCTTCAGGGAAATGCTGAAGTGCAATGTGGAAAGCAAACTCCCTTCGCTTCCGGAACTTGCAAAGACCGCGGGCCTGGGGGCCT
>JAGWTK010000372.1 GCA_028876035.1 Bacteroidota bacterium | reverse complement strand
TCGATGCTGCCCGCTGAAATTCTTCGGGCCGATGCCATCGGCATTGCTACCCCGGCCGCACTATAGATGGTCAGTCCGTTTTCTGAGAGTACGCCCGACTTAAGGTTCACCACCACCCGATCGTGTGCCGGGTTCGGATAAACCCTTGCATCTATTGGCGTACTGACAGTGGGTTCTTCCGTGCTCGCGCTGCTCATTGTCCTGGTACTGCCCGAACATCTCGAAGAACTGGAGCTGGCATTCGATGCAACAGATGTTTTGTGGTCGGAGTCGTAAGACCGAACGGTCCATGTAACCTTATTACCGTCAAAAGGTACATCAAATAGCGTAACTCCCGGTGCAAACACCACTGGCTGCTTAGCGGCATCAAACAATCCGGTGGATGAACTTACGGAATTATCTGCACCAATTGGGATATAAACAGGCGTTGCGTTATCGTTCTGGCAAACAAAGTGGGCAACATACCGGTATTGTCCGGGCGATGGATTCGCCACTACCTCAATGCAATTTAGGCTGGGACGCAATTTTTTCGCACCGTCGTCGTCCGGATTCACGTACAGGATACCGTTCACAAACGTCGTATTGTAGTTGCCTGCATTCGCAAAATTGCTGAAGGTCGGTATAATTGGGTAGACCCCGGCCTTTGTATTACATGAAATGGGCACGGTGAACGCTATTACCGGTTTGTCATTGTTTTTCAATCCTGTGATGCCGGCCGTGAAAACCGGTAAGGGATTACCAGCAAAAATGAATGCATCGTTTGCCTTCACCGTCAGTTTGGCCGGATTGATGGCAAAACTGATGTTACCGCCTAAACTCAGGATGTAATTACTGCCGGCCGACAAATTACCCAGTGTGAATGCATAGCTACCCGCGTTCTCGCCTGCGACACGACCGAGTTTGCCGGTGAACGAGGGAATGCCCGCATCGCTGCTATAAGTAAATACGGGATCGGCATCGCCGTACACTTTGGATTGACCAGCCGTGGGTGTTATGGTCGCTGCTCTCGGCTTGACTACAAATACAGGCGCCGGCGAACGGGTGGCGAGCTGAAGGCTGTAATTATTGCCCGCGGAAAGGCTACCGATAGTATAAGCATAACTGCCGGCGTTTTCACCAGCAACACGTCCCAGGCTACCTGTGAAGGAAGTACTGTCGAGACCGCGGTTATTGGTGTACGTGAGTACAGGATCCGCATCGCCAAAAGTTTTCATTTGATTACTGTCGGGCGTAATCGTAACGACTGCCGGATTGATATCGAGCGTTCCAACGATATAAGTGACTTTCAGGTTGCTGTTCGACAAAGTTCCCGGGATAATAAATTGCCGGCCTGCATCTAGTCCAGTAATTACGTTGACTGACTTAAATGATTGTTGTCCTTTGCCAATATCGCTCGAGTCGACAATTACGCCGGATTTGCTTTGGCCATTGACAATCGGAACGGCCTGTCCGTTCACAATCGTCACTGCCTGACCATTCACGATGGTGACGGCCTGCTGGTTTACGATAGGTACTGCCTGTCCGTTTACGATGGTCACCGCTTGCCCGTTTACGATGGGCACTGCCTGGCCGTTCACGATGGTAACGGCCTGTTGATTAACGATGGTAACGGCTTGCCCGTTTACGTAAGACTGCACATCAGTAATCCCTTTGGCACTGGCATTACTTACTGAAGTGAGCATGCTGGTTTGTGCTGAATTCAAATTGAATTTCAGGATCGATTCCTGGGTGATATCCACCACGGTGGTGGAATCTGTTTGGTACACACCATTCACCAGTATCTTATTGGCGATGCGGCGCGTATGCTGCAAGGCACCATCGGTAGCCTGGAAATTTAATCCGGCTACCTGGTCGGAAGCGAGGTTGTTTACGATCGGTACTGCTTGTCCGTTTACAATGGTAACTGCTTGTCCATTTACAATCGGAACCGCTTGTCCGTTTACGATCGTAACGGCTTGACCGTTCACAATGGTCACTGCCTGCCCGTTGACGATGGGCACTGCCTGGCCGTTGACGATCATAACGGCCCGGCCATTGACCAGTCCAAGAATGGCCGCACCCTGGTCATCTTTTGCGAGTTGTGTTTGGTGTGTTGATTGGATATTGTTCATTAAAGCGGCTGAATCGGCAATGCCAGTGCCGTTGAACTGATAAGCAAAAGAAGGACTGGGTATTTTTTCACCATAATTGATGCTACCGCTTTGCGCGGTGATGGTGAGTGGGAGCGGACTTACGTTTACGGTACCATTCCGGAACGTGTAGTTGTACAGTTCCAGCAGACCTGCATCCAGTGGTTTTGTTTTGTCAAATGTCCTCGAAGGAATGAGTGCATAGGTGCCAACATCACTCAGCGCGGTGGCTGCTGTTTGGTATTTGAGGCTGTCAAGGCCCAGGGCGGCCATGGAAAGTGAAGTGTTTTGAAGACTGTCGCCATCTACCAATACCGTTGCGGTGAATGTTGGCAGTGCCTGGCCATATTTTTTGGATACTGTATCTGCGAAAACAGTAATGTTCTTCTTCGGCAGGTTGAAAAAGCGCAGGGTATCGCTGGTTCCACCATCAAGACCACTGGCACTGGTTGGCGGTGTATACACACTGATAATGGGATCACCTATGAAAGATGGTACCGTAGCCGTGGCGGTTGTGCTGTTTACAACGGTGGTGCCCAGCGTAGAATCGCGGAATTTGATAACTGAAGTGGAACTGAGGTTGAGGCCGGTTACCGTAAGGGTAAATGGCTGCGGTCCGGGTGTGGTATTGGAAGGAACATTCAGTTTTATCAGCGAGGGGTCAGGTTTTGCAAACGTACGCATCGCTGAGTCGGCATTCACGAATCCGGCACCGGAACTGAAATCAAAACCCGGCGTACCCATGTCGGTTGCGCTGCTCATCAGCAGTGATTTTATTTCTGCAGGGGTTACCGTAGTTTGATTGTTGTACTTCTTTTTGCCCTCAATCAGCAGTGCTGCAACGGCACCCACATGCGGTGCGGCAGCGGAAGTGCCGAAGAAGTTGGAGAACCCATCATGGTCATAGTCGATACCGAGGTTTACAGTGGTATTGACGCCATCCGGACCGGTAATATCGGGTTTGTTTCTTTTGATATTGTTGACTGTTGTACCACCGACAGAAGAAAAAGATTCGGGTGTGATCGGACCAGGGTAGGGTGGCGCTTTGTCATAACGGGCAGCACCCACCGTAATCGCACTGTTTGAATTCGCCTGTCCGGTGATGGTAGAAGTGCCGGTAGCATATTCATTGAAGGTGATATTGCCCCTGTACACGATGTACTTGAAACGTGCAGGTGTGCTGCCGCTCGTGTTATTGGTAATAAGAATATTTGTATTGGTGGTACTGGTGACAGTAAAGGGCAGAATTTCGATGGGGTCTCCGTTGGTATTGTCGCGGTTAAATCCGAAAAGCGCTGATCCATCTGTGTTAGGCGTAAGATAGATGTCGAGATCATTCTTTGTACCGCCGGTGGAAGTTTGTCCAAGCGAATAAATATCATCTGTCCATTGTAAAACGATGGTATAGTCACCCGGTGCCAGGGTCACATTCTGGAAAACATCGCCGCCGCCAAAATTGTGGGCAGTACCCGGAAGTCCGCCTGGTGCCGCCACTGCATTAAAACTGTTTTCGTATGATTTGTTAGCAAAGTTTCCAGCTGCCGCAACATAGGTTGCGCCCGCGGCCACCACCTGGTCTACCGTTTTTGCAACAATTCCATCGGTAAGGAAGGGCTCTGTTATAAAGGTGATATCATCTACAATTACATCGCAGCCGGCATTTTTTAGTTCGAGAATGCCCTGGGCGAAATCACCCGGACTGATAAACCCGGTACGGAACCAGAGTTCAGCGCCCGGCGCCACATCGTGAATAATGCCCAGCATACCCCGGCCTTCATCGCTGGCCTTTGAAGGATAATCTTTCAATACGTGAACAGGATTGATGAAATTATCGGGATTACCGGCACCGGGAAGATCACCATTGGAAACATCCTGGGCCGCCGTGTTCGTAATCGGGCTATTGGTAGCCGTGGTAATGGTGCTGTAGCTATCCGACAATACACCCACTTTTACACCAGCGCCACTCAATCCGTAGCCTTTACGCACCAGTTGTGCACCCACGGAGCTATCGCCCGCGGTGCGGGCAATTCCGCTGTTGGTAAGTGCCTTGTAATACGGACGGACATAGTTAATCAAGGCGCCGAGTGCGTTTAATGACGGCAGGTTTCGAACAGGGAACAATCCGGTGATAAGATAATTGCTGGAGCCGTTATTAATAATGTTGCTGAGTCCATAGGTGGGCGAGGTAAGCAGGGTGAGTACCTCAGACAGTTTGCCCTCTCTGGCAATGACATCGATCATGATACTGTCGCCCGAGAATGTGAAGAAGGGGGAGCTGGTGGTTTTCGTGGAGTCGAAGTTCTGAAGAACTGATTGCAACTCTGAGCCGATGATTTGGGGAATCTTGCCAGTAACAATGGCCGTATCGGTTGCACTGCAGCCAGCGCTTGCCGTAGCAGTTAGT
>JAGWTK010000371.1 GCA_028876035.1 Bacteroidota bacterium | reverse complement strand
ATCAAAGAAACGTTTTTCGTACTGTTGCCTGATCCAATAATTGCTGCTGTCGATCCATTGGGTGGCCCCTGTTTCTGCATCTTCCACTTCCAGCAAGCCCGCATCCGGAAGCCGCATGTCCATTTTATCGTATACTTTCACGCCAATTACATCATGTTTGCGACCGGCTACTTTGATGGCATCACCGAAGTTGTCGTCGAGAAAATCACTCAGCACAAAAGAGATGCTCCGCTGCCGGGTGGAATTATTGAAAAAGCGAAGCGCTTCGCCCAGGTTGGTGCCTTTTCTTACCGGTTCTGAAGTGAGCAATTCGCGAACAATGTACAATGCATGTTCTCTTCCTTTTTTGGGCGGAATGTATTGTTCCACTTTATCGCTGAAAAAGATCACACCCACTTTGTCGTTGTTACTGATAGCAGAGAAAGTAAGTACGGCACCGATTTCAGTTACCAGGTCTTTTTTCTTTGCATGCACGGTGCCAAACAGCGAACTGGCGCTAACATCTACCACCAGCATCACCGTTAGTTCTCTTTCCTCTTCAAACATTTTAGTGAAGGGCGCGGAGAAGCGTGCGCTTACATTCCAGTCGATAAACCGTACATCATCGCCCGGGTAATATTCCCTCACTTCGCGGAAGCTCATGCCCCTTCCTTTAAAGGCAGAATGGTATTCCCCGGTGAACAGGTGGCGGGTGAGCTTTTTGCTTTTTATTTCAAGCTCCCGTACTTTCTTTAATATTTCGGTGGTTGTAAGCAAGATGATGGTTTACAGTTCAGCGCAGGTTACAGTTAAGGCACCACGATGGCCCGCAGGATATCGTCGATCACGTTCTCTACATTCACACTTTCTGCTTCTGCCTCATACGTTAAGCCGATCCGGTGACGCAGTACATCTTTTGAGATGGCCCGAACATCTTCCGGTATCACATAACCGCGTTTGTTGAGAAAGGCGTTGGCCTTGGCGGCAAGCGCGAGGTTGATGCTGGCGCGCGGAGAACCACCGTAAGCAATGAGCGGCCGCAGTTTTTGTAAGCCATATTTGTCGGGAAAGCGGGTAGCAAACACGATGTCTAAAATATAAGACTCCACTTTTTCGTCCATATAAATAGAACGTACCAGTTCTTTTGCCTGCAGGATTTCATTCACCGATACTACCTGGCTAACCGCTGCCACCTGCAGTCCCTGGACGTTCTGCCGAATGATAAGTTGTTCTTCGGCTTTGGACGGATAATCGACCACCACCTTCATAATAAATCGGTCTACCTGCGCCTCGGGAAGCGGATATGTTCCTTCCTGTTCGAGCGGGTTCTGCGTGGCCAGTACCAGGAAGGGCTCTTCCAGTTTGTAGGTAGTATCGCCAATGGTTACCTGCCGCTCCTGCATGGCTTCCAGCAGGGCACTCTGCACCTTGGCGGGGGCACGGTTGATTTCATCGGCCAGCACAAAATTGGCAAAGATGGGACCGCGGCGTACCACGAATTCGTTCTTTTGCTGCTGGTAGATCATGGTGCCGATGACGTCGGCCGGTAACAAGTCGGGTGTAAACTGGATCCGGCTGAATTTTGCGTGGATGGCCTGTGCGAGCGACTTAATCGCAAGCGTCTTGGCCAGTCCGGGCACCCCTTCGAGCAGCACGTGTCCATTACTGAGCAGTCCGATCAATAAACGGTCGAGCATGTATTGCTGGCCCACGATCACCCTGCCCACTTCATCGCGAAGGCGGTCGGTAAAAGCAGCCTGGTACTGTATTTTCTCGTTTAATTGCCGGATGTCTTCTGCGGTTTGAAGCATAATCTGGGTAATTTATTTCGGGTCGCCGGTACCGCATCTTCCGGAAAAATCGTTCTAACGGTTTAGCGTACAGCGGCTTTCAAATGCTGGTAAAAATACGAACAACCCCGTTGCAATTCCTTTGCCAATATAAAGTGACCTATAAAATTTTGTTAAGCGAAATCAGGCCTTTCCATACAATAAAACCCTGATATATGCAGTTTATAGAGCGTATTAAAATCCGCCCCATGAAACCAGCAGTCCTACACATACTGGCCGCCGGCATTTTGCTTGTCTGCCTTAGTTCCTGCAGCAAGAGCGCGGCTACCAATACAAGCCAGAATAAATCTAAAACAGTACTATTTACCCAAGCCGCCTGGAAGGTGCAAACCGTGGCACTGGATGCCAATAAAGACGGTATTGCCGATGGTGATGCGACCAGCCTGATAGCGGGTTGCAAACTGGATAATACCTATAGTTTTAAAACCGATGGTACCGGTACGATGGACGAAGCAGCACTCAAATGCAATGCGGCCGATCCACAGACACTACCACTAAGCTGGACTTTCAAAAACAATGAAACGGTATTAAGCGGAAGCTTTTCCTTTACCAGTGGCGATGCCACGATTGTAACACTCGACGACAATACATTGGTGGTTACCTACGACGATAATTTTGGTACCGCCACTACCTATCACCTGATCGCCACACTGAAGCACTGATTTTTAACTCTTGATTTCATAAACAACCAACAGCCGCCTGCTATTCTTAGCGGGTGGCTTCATTTTAGCCATTAGCTGTTAGCTGTTGGGCGTTAGCTTTTAGCTTGTTCGAACAGACCGGGAGGTGCTAATTTAAGTAAATGGCTTCTGGCTGCCAGCTACCAGCTACTGGCATATCCGTTCGGAACTATTTTTTGACTTTTGAATGCTTACTTTTAATCCCCTAGCGCCTCTTACCTCTTCCCTCTTACCTCATTCCGATCGAAAGCACTTAAAACTTACAACTTATTACTTACCACTCAAGAAAGGTACTTCCCCACAATCGGCATCCGTCGTCCAACGCCGAAAGCTTTGCAGCTGACGCGGATGATGGGACAAAACTGGTTGCGTTTGTATTCATTGGTGTTTACCAGTTTGAGGATGCGTTGTACCAATGCAGGTTCGATGCCCATGGCAATGATTTCTGCCGGTCCCTCGCGCCGTTCAATGTATTGATACAGTACTTTGTCGAGCACTTCGTATTCCGGTAAACTGTCGCTGTCTTTCTGGTTAGGCCTAAGTTCTGCGGAAGGTGCCTTGGTGAGAATATGAGCCGGAATGATTTCGTCTTTTCGGTTGATAAAACGTGCCAGCGCATACACCTGCAGTTTGTACACATCACCGAGTACACTCAGTCCGCCTGCCATATCACCATACAGGGTGCCGTAGCCGGTGGCCAATTCGCTTTTGTTGGACGTGTTCAGCAAAATGTAACCGAATTTATTGGCAATGGCCATGAGCAGGTTGCCACGGGTTCTGCTTTGAATATTTTCTTCCGCCAGGCTGAACGGCAAATCGCCGAAGATAGGAGCGAGTTCAGATAGAAACGATTCATAGATGTTTTTAATCGGGACGATATCATAAGGGTTGCCCAGGTTTTTGCTGAGTTGTTCTGCATCACTTACCGAATGCCCCGTTGAATATTGCGAAGGCATCAGGATGGCACGCACATTGGCGGCGCCAAGGGCTTCGCAGGCCAATGCCAGTACAACGGCACTGTCGATTCCCCCGCTGCTTCCCAGTATAGCTTTTGTAAAACCCATCTTACCGAAGTAGTCGCGAATACCCAGGATCAAAGCATCGTGTATTTCGTGGATGTTTTCTTCGGCGGTGAGGTAGCCGATGATTTGATCAGGATTGCTGATCCTAGACACCCGCATGTCTTTATCGAACTGTTCCATGTTTGCGGGCGCTGCCGCCTGCGATGCGGGGCTGTGTTCCGGCAGGTCGATGACTGCAAAGTCTTCTTCAAAATATTTTAACTCTTTGATGATTTGCCCCGCTGCATTCATCGCGAGACTACCACCATCGAATACAATTTCGGTTTGTGAGCCAACCGCATTGCAATAGAACATGGGCAACTGGTATTTCCGTACGTTCGCACGAATGACCTCTTTCCGATCATCATCATGATCATAGTCGAACGGCGAGGCGGAAATATTCAGCATACAATCTGGTTGCTGACGAATGAGCTCGTCCATCGGGCAATTGCGGTAGAGCGGGTTGGCGCCCAGGTTCCAGATGTCTTCGCAGATGCTGAGCGCAATCTTTTTTCCTTTGAAGGGAATAACCTGCCAGTTGTAGGCAGGTTCAAAATACCTGTTCTCATCAAACACGTCGTAGGTAGGCAAACAGGTTTTCTGCACGGTGGCCAGCACTTTCTGGTCGTACAGAAACCATGCGGCATTAAAAAGGTCTTTGCCCAATGGATTGGGATTGCGCTGCGGCGCGCCTACCACCACCGCTATTCCGTCGGCATGGGCTTTGATAAGGTCAATTGATTCGTAACATCGGTTGATGAAATCTTCGAATTCGAGGAAGTCGCGGGCGGGGTAGCCGCAGACAGATAATTCGGTAAACAAAACAATGTCGGCGCCTGCTGCTTTTGCTGCCTGTACGCCTTCAATTATCTTACGCGTGTTCTCTTCAAAATTGCCAATATGATAATTCTGCTGTGCCAGTGCTATCTTCATGCTGTCAAAGGTACAAAACGGGCGCGTGCGG
>JAGWTK010000370.1 GCA_028876035.1 Bacteroidota bacterium | reverse complement strand
TAAAGGTATAACATTCGGATGCAAGGATGATGCCGCGGGAGCCGGTTGATTTAACCCATGCTGAAACATTTTTCAGTTAAATTAGCGCATGCTGTGTATTTCAAGGTTTGTGATCATGTTGGGAACAGGTCTGTACTTTTCGGTTACCGCGGCAAGTGCGCAGCGGGCGCCTGCACAGAAGAAATCAGAGCAGACGCCGGATGTCCGGCCATCGTATTACCTCGACCACGACACCAGTTATTATCGGTCTTTCGAACGCTATATTACGGTTCGCACGTATATTTCCCAGAAGTATGGCGGCTTCCAGCCAAAGAACCCGGCGGGTGCAGGCAAATTTCAATATTATCCCAACACAGCACTCACGATGGGCGTGGGCGTAACCTACCAGTCGATCTCACTGAATATCGGGTACGGATTTGATTTTCTGAACAATGATCACGAAAAAGGAAAAACCCGTTACCTGGATGTACAGACGCATATCTACGGCAGGCAGTGGACGATTGATTTGCTCGGACAGTTGTACAAGGGGTATTACCTCAACCCAAAAGGATTGGCTGCCGCTGATCTGCAGCATTATTATGTCCGCCCTGATCTCCGCGTAAATTTATTCGGGATGGCTGCTTACCGGTTGCTCAATCCCAGCCGGTTTTCATTTCGCGCTGCCTTGCTGGAAAACGAACAACAGCGAAAATCAGCCGGCTCCTGGCTGATTGGCGCAGAATTCTATTATGGGCATGTAAAATCCGACAGTTCTTTTTTGCCATGGCTGGTGGCGGGTGAATACCCTGCACGTGATCTACGTGGAATCGATTTTTTTAAAATTGGTCCGGGTGTTGGTTACGCCTACACCTATATGCTCAATCCTAATTTTTTTGTGACGGGATCGCTGTGCGCCAGTTTAAGTATTGGCTACAGTAACGAACATGGTATAGGATCGGGTTCACCGCGGCTGGACGCCAACCGTGGTTTTATTTACCGACTGGTGGCGGGTTATGATCAAAATAACTGGAATGTGAATCTTTCGCTGGTAGGCAATGAAGTGTTACTGCGGGGTATCAAAAATGAAAACAAATACATTTTTTCTACCGGCAATTTCCGCATCACCATTGCCAAACGACTCAAGCCTGGCAAAAGCCTGCGCGATAAATTGCACCCGGTAGATAAGGTCATAGAAAATGTGAGGGGATTGACACCATCCAAACAATAGTATCAGAATACTTCGCCGAGGTTTACAAAGAACCCGTGTGAACCGTTTGCGCCAAAGCCATAGTCTACGCACAAGTTGGCACCTGAAAACTTATTGAGTTTGAAACGCAGTCCAACACCATAGCCGGGAAAAATAGAACTATAGGTAGAGGATAAATCGGCCGAAAAGTTCTGCAGGTTGAAAAACGCAACACCGCCCAGCATGCCGTTACGGGTGATGCCGAAGCGGTATTCCGATTCGAAATAGAGCATTTTTCTGCCGCGGTAACGTCCCTGTATATAGCCCCTGCCGGTATTGTAGGCATCGTCCCATCCCGTGCTGGGTAAAATTAGATATGGGGGTGTGCCGCTGGTCGTAAGCCAGTCGAGCATCCAAAAGGCCAGTACATTTTTTGATTGCGAAGGGAAGCGCAGGTAGGTGCGAGCATCAATTTGTAAGGATCCCGAGCTGCTGTCGCTGCCCAGGGCCGACATATTCGCCCGGTAGGCCATACTATAATATACACCCTGCTGCGGGTTGAGCTGGTTAAGCCGTGTATCGTACAGGAACCGGAATGCCGGGCCAGATGCTGTTTCTTCGGTCCCCAGTTCGCGTTCAATTCTTCGGTTAATGGTACCCGATACATCGTCGATCGTGCGGATATTCCAGAATTTGTCGAAGTAGTAGCCGATACCCGCATATACGTTTTCCGATAGTTCGCGCATGACTGTCTGGTGGAATTTCAGCCCGATAAAATCGATCGTAACACCTTTGTTTGGATCGGTGCGTCCGCCCAGTCCATAAATGGCCGATGGATAGCTGATGAAACGTGCATCCGTAATAAAATTGTATTTATTTCCTTTGGTCCATATATCGGCCTGAAGGGGAATGATGATCTGGCGGTATTGGGAATAAGTAAGGTTGGTGCTGATACTGGACAGTTTTGTGTTGTGGTCGATACCATTAAAGTAGGCCATGTTTACGCTGGCGATTCCTGCAAAGCCCGTTTGAAGTGTGTATCCAAGGGCAGGCACAAACGAATAATGTTTTTGGGTGTCTTTGATTTGACCGTTGTCGATGTACACACTGTCTTTCGGCCGGAGAATATGGTGTACCAGCTCCCGGATGTCTTTTTGTCCGGCAGACGTAATGGAATCTGCATCGTTAACCGTTGGCGATTGGGCATAAGGGTGAAGAGAAGATAGTAGCAGCAATAACACGAAGCCTGTTCTCAAAACGGTGGGTTTACTTTAATTCAGTTGGATTACGGCAGCTGCTGCTGCCGGTTTGGCCAGTTACCTGCCGGCCGAAAACAAAACTGCCTCACGAACATCCAATTGGATGCCGTAAGGCAGGGTTCCGTTGTTAACGGATCGTTATTGCTGTTCAGTTATTTCAGCGAGGCGATATCAATCACGAAGCGATACCGCACATCGCCTTTAAGCATGCGTTCGTACGCTTCGTTGATTTTTTGCACCGGTATCACTTCCACTTCGGATACAATATTGTGTTCAGCGCAGTAATCGAGCATTTCCTGGGTTTCTTTAATGCCACCAATCAGCGAGCCCATGATGCTGCGGCGTTTCATGATCAGGTTAAAAGCAGGAACGGCAGAAGGTGTTTCTGGGGCACCTACTACGATCATGGTGCCGTTGGTGTTCAGCAGGTCAAGGTAGGTGCTGTATTCATGCGGGGCAGAGACGGTGTTAAGTACAAAATCGAATTTGTTCCGCAGGCTTTTCAGTACTTCCGGGTCCGAGGTGAGTGCAAAATGATGGGCACCCAGTTTTTTTGCATCTGCTTCTTTTGACCTGGAGTGACTGAGCATGGTTACTTCGGCGCCAAAAGCGGCAGCGAATTTCACGCCCATGTGTCCGAGGCCGCCCAGGCCCAGCACGCCTACTTTATGTCCTTTGGTAACACCCAGGTGGCGCAGCGGTGAATAGGTGGTAATGCCTGCGCAGAGAAGCGGTGCCACCCCGCTGAGCGGGAGTTTGTCCGATACATGCAGGGTATACTGCTCATCCACCACGATCTGTGTAGAGTAACCGCCATAGGTAGGCGTTTTGCCATCGCGTTCAAGCGCATTGTACGTGCCTGTCATGCCTTCGTCGCAGAATTGTTCTTCGCCGGCGAGGCAGTTCGGGCAGGTTCGGCATGAATCCACAAAGCAGCCAATACCTGCGAGATCGCCTACCTTGAAATTCTTCACATGCGCACCGGTTTTCACCACACGGCCAACAATCTCGTGGCCGGGTACCATGGGATAGATGGAATTACCCCATTCGTTGCG
This sequence comes from Bacteroidota bacterium, assembly GCA_028876035.1. GTDB lineage: Bacteria > Bacteroidota > Bacteroidia > Chitinophagales > Chitinophagaceae > JACMLD01. The sequence continues at coordinate 1,061 of JAGWTK010000370.1, read as the reverse complement.
TACCTGGTGAATATCGGAATGGCAAACGCCGCAATAGAGGATATCAATTTGTACATCGTGCGGCCCCGGTTCACGCCGATCAAAGGCAAACGGGGCGAGTGGCGCAACGGCAGACTGTGCCGCGTAGGATTTTGTATTGCTCATAATCATTCAGAATTTCTGTGAAGAACAAAAACTGCCGTCAAAAGTTCAGCCGCCAGAAAACTTGGCAGCGGTGGTTGGCAGATGGTAAATTTAAGTAGCTTAGATCACAAAGTATTCAACGAATGAAAACAAAGATTTGCCAGGTTGTATTGCCCCTGTTGATGCCCGTATTGTTGCTGGCCGCAGGAAAGAAACCCGCCCGTGATTATTACGAGATTACTATTTACCATTTTAAAACCGAAGCGCAGGAGAAAGCCATCGATTCGTATCTCAGTGCGGCTTTTCTGCCGGCCGCGCATCGCAACGGCATCGCATCTGTCGGCGTATTCAAACCGCTTGCCAACGATACGGCAGAAGACAAACGGGTGTATGTACTCCTCCCGTTCAAATCCGAAGAACAGCTAATGACCTTTCCTGCTAAGCTGGATGCCGACGCGGCCTATACCACCGCTGCTGCCAGCTGGCTGGATGCACCCTATAATGAACCCAATTACACCCGGATGGAATCCATCTGGCTGCAGGCTTTTCCAATGGCCCTGCAAATGCAGTTGCCTAAGCTCAGTTCGCCACTGGCATCGCATATCTATGAGTTGCGGAGTTATGAGAGTCCAACCGAAAAACTATTCCGCAATAAAGTGCATATGTTCAATGAAGGCGGGGAAGTGCCGCTCTTCAAGCGACTTAATTTCAACGCGGTGTTTTATGCGAGCGTGATCCATGGCAGCCGCATGCCGAACCTGATGTACATGACCAGTTTTGAAGATATGGCCGATCGGGATGCGCATTGGAAAACTTTCAGTGCTGATCCCGAGTGGAAAAGATTATCATCCATGCCTTTTTACCAGCACAATGTATCCAGGAATGAAACCATCTTCCTGCATGCTGCTTCCTATTCCGATTATTAATCATTCTGCATA
>JAGWTK010000369.1 GCA_028876035.1 Bacteroidota bacterium | reverse complement strand
AACGTCCTGCGGTAACAACAATCCAAGCGACAGCAAGGATCAGGCAGAGCAGGCAAATGATGCTAAAATAGACTCGGCCAAAGCAACTGACACGAGCAATGCAACCACCAGTACCATGGCCGACATGAAACCGGATGCTGACTTTGCCGTGGCAGCAGCTGATGGAGGTATGATGGAAGTTGAACTTGGAAAGCTGGCGCAACAAAAAGCCGTAAGCAAAGAAGTGCGGGACTTTGGTGCCATGATGGTAAAAGACCACAGTGCTGCTAATGACGAGCTGAAGTCGGCTGCACAGGCGAAGAACATTACACTGCCCGCAACGCTCAGTGATAAATGCCAGAAAAAAGTACAGGATTTGACAGCTAAATCAGGAACTGATTTCGACAAGGCATATACAAAATTGATGGTAGATGATCATAAGGAAGACATTGATGCATTTAAAAAGGAAGCAGATAAAGGCAACGATGCTCAACTGGCAGCATGGGCAAAGGGCAAAATTCCCATTCTTGAACATCACCTGATGGCAGCAGAACAAGCAAAAAAAGTTGCCGACAAACTTAAATAAGCAAGATTTGCGTGTGGTAATACCAGCAAGCAAAGGAGCCGGACATGTTCCGGCTCCTTTTTTATGGTTGCGGATTCAGTAGCTGTCGAAGTGCCACCATTTGGGCAGGATCGGCTAAGCCCGGGTGTGTATTGTTGCTAACGAGTTCGTCGGGCAGAATCCTGCCTGACCAAATCCGGCCCGTTCTGTCTGCTTCCTGGCAAACACTCAGTACCAGCATCGAATTGTCCGAGAGTGTATAGGTTGCGTTGGCTGTCGTATAGCCAGCCGTCGGTTCGCCGAGGAAGCGAACGTTTTCTTTTCCGCGAAATGCGATGGCCACTATTTCACCTGAACTAACGGTACGTTGCCCGGTGAGCACAACAATTGGTTTATTTTCTTTTATTGTATAATTCGTGGTACTAACGCTGCAGCGCAGGTGCTTTCCCTGGAAAGCTGCACCCTTGTTGTACACAATCGGGATTTTTTCACGTTCACTCACAAAAAAGCCGCATACGCCATCTCCTAGAAGCGGACCAAGTCCTGCAATCATAGGCCAGCAATTACCGCCTGTATTTTTTCGCAGATCGATGATCCAGCCTTTAGGATGAAACTGATCGATACGGGCGATTAGGTGCTGCAGACTGTCGGCCACTTTTGTACAGATGTTTTCTTCAGTGGTGCTCACCCAGGGGATGCTCAGGTAACCAATGCTGTCAGCGAGCAATTCGCCTTTTAATTCACCTACCATGCTGGGCCAGTCAGCCATGGTATTATTGCTGCCGTTGCTGTAAATCGAAGCGCGGGACGGTGGCATGATAAAGCTATGCGATTCGTTCAGTTGCCGGAAGCACCAGCTGACAATATCATAGGTTTCTGCACAATTACCGGCCCTTTCCAGCCGCTGTTTTGCTTCGGCCACCATGGGCGCCCAGTCGACTTCCTTTTTACGGTAATAATTTCTCTGCATAAAACCCAATGCTTCGTCCAGCACGCCCATCGCCTTTGTGAGGCAAGAGCTGTCGGATGCATCGCCGGACTGTAACGGTTGTGCCATCAGGCAGTTGCTAACACCGCTCAGCAACAAGAGGATCAGAAGGAATCGCATGCAATGCGTTTTTGAGGTGACAAGCTTGCTGAGATGCACGGCTTCGGCAATTCCATAACCGCTCACGACGGAATTTGTTCCGGATGAAAAAAAAGCATGGCAGGCTGCGCAAATACCAGTAAATTGGATGGCATCGTTTTTCATCATTAATACTAACAGATATGCCTTCCTATTCCCGGAGAAACTTCATTAAAAGCTCCGGCCTTGCGATTGCCGCTGCCGGAGTATTGCCTGCTTCCCTGTGGGCTGCTGCTAACAAAACCAGGGAAACCCTGGGTATTCAATTGTATTCTGTCCGTGACGACATGCGGAAAGACCCTGCCGGCACGCTCACCAGGCTTGCCGCAATGGGCTACAAATATGTGGAGCATGCCAACTATGTCGATCAAAAGTTCTATGGGTACACGGCTCCTGAGTTTAAAAAACTGCTGGACGGACTTGGATTGAAAATGCCCAGTGGTCATACCGTCATGAATGGCAGTCATTGGGATGCTGCACAAAACGATTTCACAGACAAATGGAAGAAAACTGTGGAAGACGCCGCTTATATGGGGCAGCAATACGTGATTAGCCCCTGGTTAGACGATAGTCTTCGCAAAAACTACGACGACCTGCTCCGCTTTATGGAAGTATTCAATAAAAGCGGTGAGCTTTGTAAAAAATCGGGCATGAAGTTCGGCTATCATAACCACGATTTTGAATTCAGCGTGCAGCTGAACAATACCAACCTTTTTGATCTCATTCTTACCAATACGGATCCTTCCCTGGTGATGCAGCAACTCGATATTGGAAATATGTACAACGCCGGTGCAAAGGCACTGGATATGGTGAATAAGTATCCGGGTCGGTTTGTTTCCATGCATGTTAAGGACGAAATAAAAAGCGAAAGCAAACATGAACCTTACGAAAGCACTGTTTTGGGCAAAGGCATCCTGCCGGTAAAAGAAATCATCGACCTGGGCAGGAAGAAAGGTGGAACCACTCTTTTCATAATCGAACAGGAGTCTTACCAGGGCCTGGAGCCTCTTGATTGTGCCAAATCTGATCTCGCAATTATGAAGGGCTGGGGTTATAAATAACTGAAGCGTTTTGCGCTCGTATAAAAAAGCCGGACGATAGTTTGTCCGGCTTTTCTTTGCATGTGATTGATTGAACTTATTTTCCCGTCCAGCTATTATTCGCGGGCGTAGCATCCATAAAAATACCGCCATCCAGCTTCACAGACGTAATGCCTGACTTTACCGGGATTTTTACTACGGCCGTTTTTTGACCGCTTTGCCACAATGCAGGTGTTTGATGGATCAATTCCTGGCTACCGTCTTTCCGGGTCACCAGCAGATTAACAGGAGCCGGGTAGCCGCCTGTATTCTTGATCGTGATGCTGCATTCGTCTTTTTCCGTGCTTACTTTTTGAACGGAATAATCGATATAGCCATTGGAAAAATACCAGGCATTCCAGAACCAGTTAAGATTCTGACCGGCACTTGTATTAAATGAGTTGAAGAAATCCCAGGGGATCGGGTGCTTCCCGTTCCAGCGGGCAATGTATTCATGCAGGCATTTCTTAAAGATGTCATCGCCCAGCAAATCTTTCAATGCGAGGTAACCAAGCGAGGGCTTTCCATAGGCGTTATTGCCATAGGCGGCTCCGCGCAAAACATTCGCGGGCGTAACAATCGGTAAATCTTCTTCAGCGGAAGCATCATCAATCCATCCTGCAACCCTGAAACGCTTGTATAGATTTTCAGCCATCGGCGTGCCCATATCTTCTCTTCCAATCAGCAGCTCAAAGGTCGTGGCCCAACCCTCATCCATAAACGCATACCGTGCTTCATTGATGCCCATGTAGAAAGGGAACCAGGTATGGGCAATTTCATGTTCTGCCACAAACCTTGAAAAGCGCAGGTCGTCCGTGGTATTATCATTTACCATCATTGGGTATTCCATGTCGGCATAACCCTGGAAAATCGTTGTCTTGGCGAAAGGGTAGGGTACACCCGGCCATTGGTGGGAGAGCCAGTCAAGCGCGTGTTTTGCAAACCCCACCATGCTGTGGAAGTCTTTGGCCGTATCGTTGTAGGCGGCCTGAACACTGGCCCTTCGTTGGGTAGCATCATCTACCACCACGCTGGAAGCATCCCACGCAAAATGGTCGCTGATGCCCACTGCTACGTCGGTGATATTGCTGGCCGACCATTTCCATGTATTCATCTCGTGGTGCGCTGTAATCTTTTTCGCCGCCAGTTCCTGTGCAGTAGCGATGCTGATGATATCGTTGGATGTGTACGAAGTCCGCAGCTTTTTTGCTACCGGTGCCTGCAGCACTTCGTCGGCATTCTCGAGGGTGCCGGTGGCCCACACGGTATAATTGTCGGGTACTTTTACCTGGAGCGTATAATCATTGAAATCATTGTAGAATTCCTGCTGGTCGGTGAAATCGAGCTGATCCCAACCATAGTAGTCATCGTATACGGCCACTCTTGGGTAGAAATAGGCAAGGAAAAAGGTAGTGGAATCAATCATGCCTTCACGGTTGCTCTGCAGGGATACATCGTAGTGCCATTGAAAAGAGAGGTGAACAGAGTCGTGTGGTTTGAGTGCGCTTTGCAATGGGATCCCCTGCCAGGTAAAATGATAGGGTGGATCCTGCCATTCGCTTTTTCTCCCATTTATTTGCACTGCATCGATATGCGTTCCACTGGTAAGGTAGTCTTCGCTCACATCGGTATAGCGCAGTGCAGCGGGCTTGTGTACGTTCAGGATAAGTTTGATGACCAGGTTGCGGAGGGTATCCGGACTATTATTGAAATAAACGATGTCCTCTGTGCCTCTGATGGTCCGGTTCGGCGGGGCTGCTGTGATGGTGATGTTGTAGTGTCCCTTGTTCTGCC
>JAGWTK010000368.1 GCA_028876035.1 Bacteroidota bacterium | reverse complement strand
CCAGGTTTTATCCGCGCTCGTAACAGCGCAACTACTTTTCCAGCGAAAAGAAAGCGGTGCCTGAGTGAATGTTTGGCTGCTGCTGCGGAGCGTCCCGTACCATCACCTGACGCCGGATCCTGGCCGGAGCTGACGTATATTCGCACGGCACCGGCCAATTGCCCGGTTGCTGTACTACGTATGAAATACAAACTCGAACAACCCGTTCATGCAAACATTGACAGCGCGCATTATCAATGCAGCATCGAATGGCGCAATGGTAAGTTTATTGCAGATGAACCCGTGGTAACCGGCGGCCAGGACCAGGGACCGGATCCTTACACATTATTACTCGCTTCGCTTGCTTCCTGCACATTGATTACCCTCCGGATGTACATCGACCGGAAAGGACTCGTCGTTCCTTCCATTTCAGTGAATGCAAATTTGTTTCAGTATACCAAAGACGAACAAACCGTTACGGTGATTGATCGCGATATCCGCTTTGAAGGGGATATCGATGACGAACAAAAAGAAAAACTAACCGATATCGCGAAAGCATGCCCGATTTCAAAACTGCTCAGCGGCCCAATCGAAGTGCGCACATTTGCCCATAAAGAAGGTACAGGCGCCAAAGAAATCAAATACAAAAACGACGCAATCACCGTTTCATGGAAACCCGAACTCTGCAAGCATTCGGGGAGATGTGTTACGCAACTGCCTTCGGTGTTTAACCTGAAAGCACATCCCTGGGTAAACGTGGATGGCGCGGAAGCAGAACGACTCGCTGAGCAAATACGGCGATGCCCAACCGGCGCGTTGAGTTATGTGCTGAACAATTCAGCTGATAAACCTGTTACAGAAGCAAAGGAATAAGCAACAACTCACCCAGGAATCCTCACTGTTCCATTGCCCGCACTACAAATACAGGTTCTTTTTTATTACCAAATAAGACTTGTCGCATTCTGCCGCTAACTTGTCGTAGATACAGCCCTTCATCGTAAAAACAGTGTATCATATTTGTTACTCATTCTTAATTGTCAAAAAAAATAAGATGAGAAAGATCACGGTATTTTCAATGGTAAGTCTCGATGGCGTGATGCAGGCCCCCGGTGGACGCGATGAAGACCGCTCGGGAGGTTTTGAATACGGGGGATGGACAGCCGCTTTTTCGGACGAGCTCTCACAAAAACTATTGTTAGAGGAGTTTCAATCATCCGATTACCTTTTCGGCCGAAAAACGTTCGAAATATTTGAAGGGTACTGGCCGCATCACAACGATTTCTGGCCGGCGATCAACGAGGGCAATAAATATGTATTGTCGAAAACAAGAAATCAGTCCGACTGGCAACATTCCGGTTTTCTCTCCACCATTGAGGAAGTTAAAGCATTAAAGCAGTCGGAAGGCAAAGACTTCCAGGTATGGGGCAGCAGTGAACTGGTACAATTGCTGCTGGAAAATGACCTGGTAGATGTGCTGAGGTTGAAGACTTACCCGATTCTGCTGGGAAAAGGCAAAAGACTTTTCGATCACAAAGCAATGCCTGCCGCTTTCCGCTTAACCGAATCTCAGGTGAATTCAAAAGGCGTAATTATTGCCACCTACCATCGGGCCGGCAGCATCGTCACCGGAGATATCAACATCTAACCAATTATTAAAGATTATGGAGTTTAGTCCTGCCAATGCTATTGTACAGCGGTGTATCCAGTCGATGCGTCTACGCGAAAGCGGTCAAACCGGCGAGGCCACCAGGGTTATGGAACAGGCATGGACGCAGGCATCAGATGATTTTGAAAAATACCTGGCTGCGTATTTTCTCGCCCAATGCCAGCAAAAGCCTGCAGAGAAATTGTATTGGCTGGAGCAGGCCCTGCAATTCGCGTTGCTGGTTAACGACCCCGCTACGAATAGTGCGCTGAATACAATTTATCTTCAACTTGCGGGTTGCTGCGCTGCATTAAACCTGGAACAAGCCGCAGAAGTGCATAGAAACAAAGCTGCCTCTATCTCCCAGGCACCAGCCGACGATGGTCCTTTTTTTCACGGATCAAAAGCAGCATTGAAAAAAGGAGAAGAATTGATAGCGGGCAAATCCTCTAATTACCAGGAAGGCCTTGTAATGAATCATATTTATTTTACGGCCTTGCCCAATGGGGCCGGACTGGCAGCTTCATTAGCGCAGGGTGATGGCGCCGAACGCGTATACCTCATTGAACCAACCGGCGCTTTTGAACACGACCCCAATGTGACCGATAAAAAATTTCCGGGAAATCCTACCCGTTCTTACCGCACAAGTTTTCCGTTGAAGGTAGTAGCGGAAGTGAATGACTGGAATCGGCAATCGGAAGAACAGATCAAAGAATGGAAACAAAAACTGGCCGACAGTCAGGGAAAGATCATAAATTAAGTTTCTTGTAAACACCCCATCACTACCATGACTACTGCTGCCCAAATCAAAGCTTACCTGGAATCGCTTCCCGAAGGAAAAAGAGCTGATATGGAAGCCCTGCACAAATTGATCCGTCAGCGTGTACCGAAAGAAAAACTTTGGTTCGACACCGGCAAAGACGCCAGCGGCAAAACAGTGACTAACCCGGCCATTGGCTATGGTCAGCAGGTATTGCGGTACGCCGACGGAAAACAGAAGGAGTTTTTCAAGGTGGGTATCAGTGCGAACAGCAGCGGTATCACCGTTTACCTCATGGGACTAAAAGACAAGAATTTCCTCAGTAACAACTATGCAAAAACCCTGGGAAAGGCAACCGTAACCAGCTACTGCATCAAATTCAAAAAACTGGCAGATGTTGCAGTCCCGGCATTGGAAGGTGCTATTGTTGATAGGATGAATGCAGATTAACTTACCTCCTGAAGGTTTAAGCGTTTAAGGGTTTAAGAGTTTAAGGGTTGCTTCTGTGTCGCAGCGTACATTTACAAACACATCCCAAATAGTTGCGCGGGATCCGCAAGACGCAAATGCACAGGTACGTTGTTGCGCCTGATGAACTTTTAAACTATTAAACACTTAAACTTTTCAACTTACGATGCTCGGAATACTCGTCCAACTCACCCTCTCCTGGCTAATCATCTGGCTGTACAATCGAAAAGGACTGTCCGTGCTGGGGTTCGGAATCACCGGGAAACGATTCTTTTATTTTTTGTTGCTGTTCCTGGTGACGGCTGGCTTTTGCGCTTCTGGCTTTCTCTTGAAAATGTATTTGGGTCACCAGTCATGGCAATTAAATCCGGCGCTTTCGCTAAAGCTGGTATGGGATGGCTTTTGGTGGAACCTGAAATCGGTCTTGTTTGAAGAACTTATTTTTCGTGGAGTACTCTTGTATATCCTGCTCGACAAAATAGGAACGACAAAGGCGATCCTGGTATCCGCCGCTGCCTTTGGCATCTATCACTGGTTTTCCTTTGGCGTACTGGGCAATCCCTTACAAATGATTATCGTATTCCTGATGACGGGCACGATGGGGTTACTGCTGGCTTATGCATTCAGCAAATCACGATCATTGTATTTGCCCATTGGTATTCACCTCGGCTGGAATTTCACACAGATCTTCGTTTTCTCCAATGGCCCCATCGGGAAAGGCATATTTATACCTGTTGGAGATGCGTCATTCAGAACGGATTCGATGCTGCTTTTTATTGCGGTAACCTTTCTGCCGGTGGTGCTGATGTTGCTGGTGGATTTTCTAATCGTGAAAAGGTTGAAGCCCCATGTTTAATGTTCGCTCTGCGTAGCGATAGCCTATTCAGTTTGCACCGGCCTCTACAAGGATTAACTTTATATGTTACAGCATTGACCTTGCGCAATCATCACTTTTCGCACCCAACCTTGAAACTTGTCGCAAACACACCCCTGCTGTATAGATCCTTTGTCCGAAATTTATGTCTCAAACGCTAATGACTATGCGTAAATTGATTGCGGCCATCAATATTACCATCGACGGGAACTGTGATCACAGGGCCGGTCTTCCGGATGAAGCAATTCATGAACATTATACACAGTTGTTGGGAAATGCAGGCCTGATATTGTACGGGCGCAAAACCTACCAGCTCATGCAATACTGGCAAAGCGTACTTGAACAGCCAACCGGTGAAAAAGCAATGGATGCGTTCGCATGGGCGATCGACAAAATACCCAAGCTCGTATTCTCGCGTTCGCTGAAAGAAACGGGTTGGTCCACAGCAGCGATCGCAACCCAGGATTTGGAAACAACAGTACGGCAACTGAAACAGGAAAATGGCGGCGACATACTCGTGGGTAGTCCGGGGATGATTAATGTACTCACGAATCTTCAGCTCATCGATGAATGGCAAATCTGTATTCACCCGGTGCTTGCCGGGCCTGGCAGGTTATTGTTCGAACAACTCAACACCCGTTTGCCACTACAACTCGTGCATACAAAAACATTCCCGGCCGGACACATCATTCTTTATTATCATTCAACTCAACAGTAAAAGCTATTCACATGTCAAACAGTGTCACACTCCACCGCGTTATCAAGGCAGATCCGAACAAAGTTTACCGGGCGTTTACCGAAGCCAATGCGCTGGCCAGCTGGCTG
>JAGWTK010000367.1 GCA_028876035.1 Bacteroidota bacterium | reverse complement strand
ACCTGAGCTGGGATAACAAATGGGAATCAGTCGTTCGTTCCTATGGCGACAAATGGATTTTTGAAGCGGCCATCCCGTTCAAAAGTATCCGGTATAAGAAAGGTATTACGGAATGGGGCATCAATTTCAGTAGAAATGATCTGAAATCCCGCGAAAAGTCAAGCTGGGCACCGGTCCCGCGGCAGTTTCCTACTGCTTCATTGGCCTATACAGGCACACTCGTGTGGGACAAAGCGCCACCGGCAGCAGATGCCAATGTTTCGATCATACCCTATGTGCTGGGCGGACCAGCCAAAGATTTTGAAAAAGGAACGCCGACGCATATTTCCAAACAAGCCGGCGCGGATGCAAAAATTGCGCTCAATTCTTCACTGAATGTAGATCTTACGGTAAACCCCGATTTTTCGCAGGTAGATGTAGACAAACAAATTACCAATCTCGATCGATATGAGTTATTTTTTCCGGAAAAGCGGCAATTTTTTCTAGAGAATGGCGACCAGTTTTCAAATTTCGGTTATGCCAGTATTCGACCTTTTTTTTCGAGAAGGATTGGACTCAATACACCCATTATTGCAGGCGCGCGCTTAAGCGGGAAGATCGACAAGAACTGGCGCATCGGGGCAATGGACATCGCTACGAAGGCCAACAGTGACCTGAGCCTGCCGGCACAAAATTTTTCGGTGCTTGCGCTGCAAAGAAAGGTTTTTGCCCGATCTAATATTGGGATGATGCTGATAGATAAGGAATCGCTTAACTACCGGCCAGATACAACCGGTGGAAAACCCGCGTACGCAGCATATGACCGTAACCTGGGCTTTGAATACAATCTTGCATCAGCCAACAACCTGGTTACCGGGAAAGCTCTTTTTGTGAAATCATTCCATCCCGGATCCAACGGCAACGATATGGTGTATGCTGGTCACCTTCAATATGCCAGCAGGCGATGGACCTTACTCGGACAATACGAGTATGTTGGAGAGAACTATTCTGCAGAAGCAGGTTATGTACCCAGAAGGGGATATATTAAATTGAACCCGGTAATTGCCTATAACTTTTTCCCGAAGTCGGGCCCCCTGCTTTCGCACGGACCGCAGTTTAACGGGATTTATTTCTACTCCACTAAGTTTGCAACTACCGATAATGAATCCTCTCTAACCTACCTGTTCACTTTCCGGGATAGAAGTACTTTGTCGGCCTCAGTGTACGACGATTATGTTTCGCTGTTGCGCCCTTTTGACCCAACCAATTCGGGAAAAGATTCTTTGGTCACCGGTAGCACCCATCATTGGACGACGGCTGGTATCGATGTGGTATCAAGACCACAACAGCTACTCACGTACACGCTGAGTGCAAGGGCAGGCGGGTATTATGCAGGTGGCACAAAAACCAGTGTAGCCGCGGAGATGGGTTACCGTTTTCAGCCCATCGTGAGTATTGTGCTCGGCGCCAGCTATAATGACCTGGTATTGCCCGCTCCCTGGGGACATACCCATTTCTGGCTGGTGGGACCAAAGATCGATGCGACGCTTACGAATAAGTTTTTTATGACGGCCTATTTGCAGTACAATGAGCAGTTAAAGAATATGAACTTAAATGCGCGTGTGCAATGGCGCTATAAGCCGGCTTCAGATTTGTTTCTTGTGTATACCGACAATTACTATCCTGCTCCGCTGCGGGTACGCAACCGCGCCTTTGTGTTGAAGTGGACCTATTGGTGGAATTTGTAAAAAATGGACTTCATTTAGAAGTCCATTTTTATAATCCATAACTTATGTATTGAATTTATGACGCGAGCAGTCTTGATCGTTGCGACTGTGCTCATTTTACTTTTGTAAGCGTAAATGTACCGGTTCCGGTGGGAGTCGGGTAATTCTGCCAAACACCCAGCGTAAGGGTGCCTTGGGTGGAATTAAATACCGCCGTGTGTTTTTGCGTAACGCCGATGTTTGACGGCAATCCATATACACATGTAGTAATACACGTCAATGTATCCTTTACCAGTGTCCAGTTGCCGGGACTGAAGTGTTGTTGGCCGTCGCCCATTGTTTCGTTGACACAGGTGCCATCTGTCTTTATAATAAGGCTATAGTATTGTGGGGGTCGGGCAACACCATTGACGAGATAGGTTCCGGTCCATAACCCATAAATAGTCGGAGGAGTACTGGTGGTTGAATTGCTCTTGGAACAGGAAAGGGATGGAATACTTACTATGGCTAGTGCCAGAATGATTAAGAGGGAGACTTTCATTGATGACTTCATTTGATAAAGTTTCTGTTTGAGATGGTGAAAAGGAAAAATTGAATGATTGCCGGTGCTTTGGGATCCGTTTTACATTAATGTTCGAACCTGCCGATTTTCAGGTGATGCAAAGATACATGAATCCGGAAGCCTGCAAGCCGATAACGATATTAGTGATAAAAGATTGTACGTAATGCATCAATGCCTGACCGTTGAATAGTACTGGGGTAAACACCCTATCAAGCCATTAAAATCCCTCCCAAACCTTACCTTTGCGCCCGATTATGAAGTATAGCACTGAGATCAGCAAGCGCCGCAGTTTTGCCATCATTTCCCACCCCGATGCGGGTAAGACGACCCTTACGGAAAAGCTCCTGTTATTTGGAGGGGCGATTCAAACGGCCGGCGCAGTAAAGAGCAACAAGATAAAAAAGCACGCAACCAGCGACTTCATGGAAATTGAACGCCAGCGTGGTATCTCTGTTGCGACCAGCGTGATGACCTTTGAATACCAGGGGATCCTGATCAACTTGCTGGATACGCCGGGCCACAAAGACTTTGCAGAAGACACCTATAGAACCCTTACAGCCGTCGACAGTGTTATCCTGGTTATCGACAGTGTAAACGGGGTAGAGGCGCAAACGCGTAGGTTGATGGAAGTCTGCCGCATGCGCGACACGCCCGTGATTGTTTTCGTGAATAAAATGGATCGCGATGGCAAGAACCGGTTCGACTTACTTGAGGAGATCGAGAAAGAATTGAGTTTGCCCCTGCACCCGATGGCCTGGCCGATCAACAGTGGGAAGGATTTTAAAGGCGTTTACAATTTATACGATAAAAAACTGGTGCTGTTTGCTGCCAACACCAAGGGTGGCGATGAAGATACGGTTGAAATCACCGATTTGCAGTCGGCTGAACTGGATGCCATGTTGGGTGAAAAGGATGCGGCCATCCTGCGTAAAGACGTAGAACTGGTGGACGGGGTAAACGGTGCATTGAATGTAGACGATTACCTGGCTGCGAAAACTGCACCGGTCTTCTTTGGCAGCGCGATCAACAATTTTGGCGTACGCGAAATGCTCGACACATTTATCCGTATTGCGCCCGCACCACAATGTCGGCCAGCCACCTCCCGGGAGGTTTGTCCGGACGAAGAAAAGCTCAGTGGATTCGTCTTTAAAATTCACGCCAATCTCGATCCCCGTCACCGCGACCGGATCGCTTTCATGCGCATTTGCTCGGGGCGATTTGAACGCAACAAGTACTACCACCACGTTCGCCTCGATAAGGATATCCGGTTTAGTAACCCGTACAGTTTCCTGGCCCGCAGTAAAGATGTTATTGAAGAAGCCTATCCAGGTGATGTAGTGGGCTTATTTGATACGGGTAATTTTAAAATTGGTGACACGCTTACAGAGGGAGAGGACTTTTACTTTACCGGCATTCCGTCGTTTTCGCCGGAGATTTTCAAAGAAGTGGTTAACAAAGACCCGATGAAGACAAAACAGCTGGAAAAAGGATTGATGCAGCTGACCGATGAAGGGGTTGCCCAATTGTTTACCCAATTCGGCGGGAACAAAAAGATCATCGGTTGTGTGGGAGAACTGCAGTTTGAAGTAATCCAATACCGGCTGCTACATGAGTATACGGCCTCGGTTGAATTCAGGCCATTACCATTTTACAAAGCCTGTTGGCTAACGAGCAAAGAGCCTGCAAAGCTGGCTGATTTTGCAAGGTTCAAGCAATCAAATATCGCCGAGGATAAAGATGGGCATATGGTATACCTGGCGCAGAGTGAATGGTTCCTTACGACCGAGCGAACCAACAATCCCGGGATTGAATTTCATTTTACATCAGAGATTCATAAGGCGGGTTAACCCGGCGCTTAGTAAAGTAGCATTACAATTCCCTTTCTGAATATTTGACCGCAAAACGTATTTGCCTTTAATATATACGCATAACCGCCGGTCGGCTGTAACTTTCCGTTAAATCGCCCGTCCCAACAGGCCGAAGGTTCTTTGCTGTGGAATACCCTTTGTCCGAAACGGTTGTACACAGACAGATCCACTTGTTGCAGCAATCCTGCATAGCGGCTAAGGCCAAAACATTCATTTTTGCCATCACCATTCGGTGAGAAGGCATTTGGCAGTTTAACATCCAGGTCGCCAGTATGGGATACTTTGACTAGTACAGTGTCGTAGCCGGCACATCCGTTGACACCTACGCCTTTCACGATATAGCTGCTCGTAAGAACTGGACTTGCTAATACTGTTGCACCGATACTATCAGATAATCCTGTTCCTGGTTGCCAGAG
>JAGWTK010000366.1 GCA_028876035.1 Bacteroidota bacterium | reverse complement strand
ATCCAGGTTGTCTATGAAGGCAGGCGGTACCTTTGCGAAGAACTCAGGGGTAATCCACGTGTGGTGTTGATGGATTAATTGTTCAGCAGCGTCTGCATGTATATTTTTCTATTAAAAGAAGCTGAATGGTTCGAGGGCACGCAGTCTATTGCACAGCCAATAAACAGGGAACACAAGGGCCGGTGTTTTGAATACTACCGAGGGCATTTCCCTTGGCACCGCACACCTTGCCATAGGCAACTTACCATGATTTGATCGCGATCCGCGATACCGAAATAATTTAAATCTTTCCCCAGGGAATAGCCTGACGATACAATTCCAATCGATCAACGTTACGTTATGAATTCGTCGGGCTCAATTGCTGTTACAGGTAACTTAGGTTGGTTTTGGGCGTAAGTGTCAGTAGGGTATCATACATGAGGCTGATGGTGGATTCAATGTCTGACCGGTGCAGCATTTCCACCGTTGTATGCATGTAGCGCAGCGGGATCGAGATAAGAACAGACGGACAACCATCGTTTGCATAGGCAAAAGAATCCGTATCCGTTCCTGTACTGCGGCTCACGGCCCTTAGCTGCACGGGTATCTTTGATTTTGCCGCCACGTCCTGCACCAGGTTGAGGAGTTTGTTGTGTACGGCGGGGCCATAGGCCAGCGAAGGCCCTTTGCCACAAGCAACTTCGCCCTCGATGATTTTGTTGATCATCGGTGTAGTGGTATCATGCGTAACATCCGTGATGATGGCAACATCGGGTTTAATACGCCGTGCGATCATTTCGGCTCCGCGCAGTCCTACTTCTTCCTGCACAGCATTCACTACATACAGCGCAAAGGGAAGCTGCTTCTTGTTTTGCTTCAGCAACCGGGCAGTTTCGGCGATCATAAACCCGCCAATGCGGTTGTCGAAGGCACGACCTGCATAATAGCCATTCGCCAGTTCAGCAAAGCCATCCTGGTAGGTTACCACCGCACCAATATGCACGCCCAAAGCCTCCAGTTCTTTTTTATTCCTTGCGCCCGTATCCAAAAAAAGGTTATCAACTTTTGGTTGTTGTTCTTTTGAGTCGGTATTTGCCATCCGCGTATGAATGGCCGGCCATCCGAAAACAGCGGGCACAGGTCCTTTTTTTCCATGGATAAAAACCCTTTGCGCCGGTGCCACCTGGTGATCTACGCCGCCATTCCGTTTCAGGTACAGCAACCCGTCGTTGGTAATATAATTTACAAACCAGCTGATTTCATCAGCATGCGCTTCGATTACCACTTTAAACGAAGCTTTTGGATTAATAACACCTACAGCGGTGCCATAAGGGTCAGTAAAAGTTGTATCTACGAAGGGTTTTATATAATTAAGCCATAGCTTCTGGCCGCTGCTTTCAAAGCCAACTGGAGACGCGTTATTGATATACGATGTAAGAAAGGCCAGGGAATCGTTGCTGATGATTTCTTTCTTTTTACGGGCTACTGCCATATCGCTTGCTTTTACGTTCCGGAGAAGTTTGTTGTATAATTGGAGTCAAATGTACTAAATAACCATCATCAGCAGTCCCGACAGCATCATCAGTCCGTCCAGAATGAAATAATAGAGATAATCTGAAAAGTTCTTTTTCGCATACGGATACAGCGCCGCAACAATAGCTCCGGGAATCAGCCAGGCCACCAGCCTTTTCGCAGTAAGTACCTCGGGAAAAATAAGGGCGGCGAAAAATACGAACGACACAATGGAAAATGCAAATAAATTGTTGATGCCTCGTTCATTGAACCAGGTAATCATACTCCTTATCCCGTCGGCTTTATCATCTTCCCGGTCGCGGTAGTCAAAAAGAATACAGATGGCATAGATTAAGAAAAAGCGGCTGCATGCCAGCCATATGAACCCTGGCCGCCAGGCAACTCCCGCGACGAACAGCGGCAGAAGCGTAGTCACGTAGGTCCACACCATTGCCAGAAAAATCGTTTTGCCGATGGCGATGCGCCGAAGTACGGTAAACAAAGGGTGCGGGATTTTTGGTGCCGAATAAAGAAACGTAAGCACTGCACCTGCCGCAATCCAGAACCAGTGTTGCCGGATGAACCAAAAACAAACCACTGAACCCGCAACACTTACCAGGTACAACCATAAATGCACGCTTCTGTTGGCGCCGGCCCACTGCAAACGTTCGGAACCGGTAGCAGAATGAGAAGACAACCACCAGTGAAAATTGTAACTGCACATGGTGGAGAAAAAAACAAATCCGTAAAACGCGGAAGAAAGGACAATGCCACTGAACAGAATCTGTAACTGGTATACCATTACCAGCGCACAGGCAGCGATGTACAAACTGCTGAATACAAAAAACCGGAACGCCACTTTCAGCATACTAATAGGGTCTGTTAATCGCCAAAGATACTAACGGCGAACGGCAACCGGGCCCACGTTTACGGTATCACTGGTATTACCTGCCTTATCATGGATCCACATCCTGATGAGCAGGGTGTCGGGCTGAAGCTGGGGCGGATTGGTACCTTGTATGGGCGGGGCATTGACAGCGGAAATAAGGTTGTTCTGGTAATCAAGTGCAACGGTAATTTCGCCCTTGGAGTAGTCGGGCATGTCGGGAATTTTGTATTTGAGCGAATCCCGGAGGGTGGCCACGACTGTTTTATTAAGACGTATTTTTTTAATAAACAGCGAATCACTGATATCACCTTCCTTATCAGTATACGATAATACCACCGAGAGAACGCCGTTTACTGGTACATCATCGGTAGCCACCGACTTTACAGAAATCTGCGGCTTGGTTTGATACTTATCTTTGTTGCAGGCCAACAGCACTACCAGCACAACAACTGCTAAAAGTAGTTTCTTCATATGCGAAAGGTATAAACAAATGTAAATGATGGGCGCTGAATTACCTAACTCACTGCGTGAATGGAAAGATAAAGTTTTTACTATGCCTGCCGCCGGATTTGAAGCGGCGGCGCTGGAGGCATTCCGCTTCCAATACCAGCACAATACACTGTACGGTGCTTATGCAAGGGCCGTTGGCCGGACACCCGAAAATGTACAAACATTTCCGGACATCCCCTTTCTGCCCATCAGTTTTTTTAAAACACACCGGGTAACCAGTGGTTCATTTGAACCTGAACTTATATTTGAAAGCAGCGGAACAACGGGCATGACCAATAGCCGCCATTATATAAAAGACCGGCAATTGTATGTACAGAGTTTTATGAGTGCCTTCCACCTCTTTTACGGGCCCGTTGAGCAATATTGTGTACTGGCACTGCTCCCCTCCTACCTGGAACGGCAAAACTCTTCACTTGTATTAATGGCCGATGAGCTGATACAACGAAGCGGTCATCCTTCAAGTGGGTTTTATCTATATGATCATGCAGGATTGGCGCAAACACTGCTGCAGCTGGAATCTGCACAGCAACCTACCCTTCTCCTGGGGGTGAGTTTTGCACTGCTCGATTTCGCTGAAGCGCATCCGATGCAACTGCTGCATACGATTGTTATGGAAACCGGCGGCATGAAGGGACGCCGTGAAGAGTGGACCCGGGAAGCGGTACATGATTTTTTACGACAGCGGCTGGGCACGCCCGCCATTCACTCGGAATACGGAATGACCGAACTGCTGTCACAGGCGTATTCAAAAGGCAATGGCATATTCTACTGCCCCCCCTGGATGCGCGTCCACCTGCGCGAAGAAGACGACCCGCTGCAAATTTCCTCCCGTTCTGCAGGAATTATCAATGTAACAGACCTTGCCAATATCAATTCCTGTTGTTTTATTGCCACCGAAGATGCAGGACGCATGCACCCCAACGGCGGCTTTGAAATCACCGGCCGAACCGATCATTCCGACCTGCGGGGTTGCAGCTTAATGGTCAGCTAATTTCCGATCGCTTGTTTTCATTCGTGGTATATTTCAATCAAACCAGGGGATTTACCGAAGCAGTTAATATCTTTCCGAAAATTCAAAAAGAATCCGCATGACCATAACACGACAGCGTATCGCTTCTATCGATCTGCTCAGGGGAATCGTGATGGTGATCATGGCCCTTGATCATACAAGGGATTATTTTCATGCCGATGCCATGCTTTTTGATCCCACCGACCTGTCTGCCAGCAATACCGCTGTTTTCCTAACCCGATGGATTACCCATTTCTGTGCTCCGGTATTTGTTTTCCTTTCGGGTGTATCGGCATTTCTGTACGGGCGGAAGATCACCAAAAGCGAATTAGGAAGCTACCTGCTTAAACGGGGCTTGTTCCTGGTATTGCTGGAGGTAACGGTGATGACCTTTTTGCTCAGCTTTAACCCGTTCTACAACCTCATCTTTCTGGAGGTCATCTGGGCCATTGGCATCAGCATGATTTTACTGGCGGCCCTGGTTCAACTACCCCTCCGGTGGCTGCTCGCCATCGGGTTGGTTATTTTTCTCGGGCATAACCTGCTCGACTATGCCCCGGTTTCCAGTCAGAACACCCTGTTTTTATTGTTGCATGGGCGCAATGCGGTTTTTGCGCTCAATGCAAAGCATATGGTATTGATGGGCTACTCGGTTTT